>CAMCTE010000093.1 GCA_945878385.1 Azohydromonas lata NBRC 102462
CCGCATTCATCGCGGCATAACGGAAATAAAGCTTGGCCATGGCCGGCCCACTATAGCGGCGGCTCAGACCTGGCGCGTGCCCGACGAGGTTCGCGCCAGCACATCGGCCAGGATCACTGGCGCCTGAGCCAAGGCCACATGGGCACGTCCGTGCACGGCAATGTTTCGCGCAGCCGGCAGGGTTGCCGTGCTGGCGGGGAACACGATGTTGTCGCACACGCTCCAGTAGCAGGTGAACTGCGAGCGCCGTGCAGCCGATTCACCGGCCGCCAGCCCGGTGAGAAAAGGGCTGAGCAACTGCATCTGCATCGCCGCCGGTGATTGCGCCATCACCGCCAATGCCGTGCCGTGGTGAGGCGTCCCGATGGTGATCACTTCATGCTCCAGCGCCACGTCATCCGGCTGGCAGGAAAGCCAGTGACGGATCGCCAAGCCCCCCATGCTGTGCCCCACCAGCAAGGGCGGTGCGCCGGTGGCATCAACCAGCCTCTGCCAGGCCTGCTGAAGGCCTTGCGCCTGCACCGCGATGTCAGCGAACGGTGGGCCCATGGAAACCGCCACATGCGGCACGCCCGCTGCGCGCAGCCGCGGCATCCAGGTATTCCAAAAGCCGCGGTTGCACACGAAGCCGTGCACGAGCAGAACGCCCTGCCGCCCCTTCGAATCGGCCGGCAGGTGATCAGCCCACTGCCGATGAGCCCACGGTTGCCGCCAGCCGAAAGTCTGTACCGATGCGACCACTTCCTCGGCCCACGCCTTCAGCCAAGTCCACAGCGAAGGATAGGGCTGGGGCGCTGAATCGCCCTGCCCCATCGCGCGCCGCGCAGCCTCACGCCGCGCCACCGAGGCCGCCCACAGCATCTCAAGACCCAATACGGGTGCCTGTGGTGCCAACAGTGCCAGGGCCCAAACCGCCGTCCATCCCCAACCCCATGCGAGGCTGGTGGCGACCCAAGCACCCCCCAGAGCCGCCATCAAAAGGGTGAGGCACTGCTGCATGCGTGCGTTGCTCATGGCGGCATTCTTGCAGGTGAGCGCCCCCCTCATATCGGGGGAATGGGCGCGCGAACCGGCCCAAACCCCCAAGGCGCGGGATTCAGAGGTTACTTCTGAGCCCCCATAGTGCGGGCAGTTTTCACCCACCGTCATCCGTTGGAGTCAAAGTGTCACAAGCCCGTCGCCAATTCTTCCGTCTGACCCTTTTGAGCGCTGGCTTCCTGGCCAGCGGTTTGGCCATGGCCAATGCCACGGTCGACCCGATCCTCAGCGCCAAGCTGAGCAAGGCACGACCCACAGAGGCCATGCAGGTCATCGTGACCTTCAAGCAGCAAACGCCCGTATCGGCCCAGCAGATCGCCGCGCTGAAGACCTTGGGGGTGACCAAGGGCGTCTACATGCAACGCCTGCCCATCATGGGCATCGTGGCCACGCCGTCCCAGGTGCGCGAAATCGCCAAGCGCAAGGATGTGGTTTCGGTCTTCTACAACGCCCGGCTGCGCTACATGAATCTCGAGCAGCGCCAGATGTCCGGCGCAGCGCGGGTCAGCACGAGCCCGGCCGACTTCGGACGCGCCATTCCGTTCAGCGGCCGCGGCGTGACCGTGGTGGTGAACGATTCCGGCGTGGACACCACCCATCCTGACCTGCCCATGGGCTCCAAGGTGCAGGACAACGTGATGGCTGCCCAAAACATCCTGGCCAGCACCAGCGGCATCGTGCCGTACACCACGATCAAGGGCCTGCCCAACACGGACCTGGGATCCGGCCACGGCCAACACTGCGCCGGCACCATCGCCGGTACCGGCGCAGCCTCTGGCGGCAAGTACCGCGGTGCCGCGCCGGGCGCGGATCTGGTGGGCTACGGCTCCGGCGGTGTGCTGCTGATCCTGGACGCCGTGGGCGGCCTGGATTACGCGCTGACCAACCAATTTTCTTACCGCCACCCCATTCGCGTCGTCAGCAACTCCTGGGGCACCAACGGCAAGTTCAACCCCGACCACCCGGTGGTGATCTCCACCTACCAGTTGCACCAAAGCGGTATCGTGTCGGTGTTCGCCGCGGGCAATGACGGCCCCGGTGAGAACACACACAACCCCTACGCCCAAGCACCCTGGGTGATCTCGGTGGGTGCAGGCGAGAAAGATGGCGTGCTCACGGGCTTCTCCTCGCGCGGCAACCGCGGTGAGACGGGCGAGTTCACCATCAAGGTCGACAACTCCAAACACACCTACAAGAACGAACCCACCATCGTGGCCACTGGTGTGGACATCGTCTCCACCCGCACGCTGACCGGCGGCGTGGTCGCGCCCAGTGCTCCCCAAGACCAGTCCGCGCTGGCTGCCGCGCATGTGCCCTACTACACGCACCTCAGCGGCACCTCCATGGCCACGCCCCATGTGGCGGGTGTCGTGGCGCTGATCCTGGAAGCCAACCCGAACCTGACCCCGCTGCAGGTCAAGAGCATCCTGCAAAAGACCGCCACCAACATGAGCGGCCGTCGCACATTCGAAGTGGGATCGGGCCACTTGAACGCCTACGCAGCGGTGGCCATGGCCCAGGCCATCGGTCAGAACCGCAGCCTGGCCTTCGGCAACACGCTCAAGACCAACCGCTCGTTCAAGACGCTGACCGGCGCGGGCAGCACCGTGGACATCATGAGCCAGACCGTTCTGATGGTGCCGCAGGCGGTGTCCAACGAATTCCCGTTTGAAGTGAAGGCAAGCGACAAGTTGGTGGAACTGACCGGCAAGGTTGATGCGTACTCATCGGCCAACGGCACGGGCACCGCGTATGTGCGCGCCGTATTGATCGACCCGGATGGAACCCCCTTCCGCGCACAGTCCAGCACATTGCCGGGCGCCTTCGTTCTGGGCCCCGTCACCCAGGTGACCGTGCAAAACCCCAAGCCCGGAACCTGGAAACTGCGCGTTGATGGCGCGCAAACCAATGGTCAGGCCATCTACACACCTGAAGAGATGATCATCAGCGCGTTTGGGCGTGCCGCCGGCGCAGCCACCGGCCCAGCTGATGTCCTGAGCCTCCCCGAAGCGCAGCGCACAACGATCGGGGAGGCACTGGCCGCGGAGCTGATCGATGCCGACGCCAACGGCAACTTCATGCCAGGCCGCGAAATCACCCGCTTCGACCTGGCTCAGTCATTGGCCTTTGGCGCCAACATTCGACAGTCCCTGCCGCTGCGCAACATGTTCAGCAAGTTCTCGGATTTGGGCCGAACCGACCCGATGTATGCCTATGCCGAAGCAGTCACCACAAAAGGCGGCGCGCTGCGCGACCTGACACACACGCAGGCCCCAGTGATGCAGATGAGAGGCGCTCAGTTTGCCGGCAACAACAAGGCCACCCGTACCGAAGTGGCGTACTCGCTGGTGCAGGCCCTGGGCGACCAAGCCGTGACCACCGCCGTGATGCTCGGCACGAATGGCCAGATCACTACGGCAGATGGCAAAGCCGTCGAAGATTCGGCCAGCATCGACGAATCCATGCGCAAGCATGTCAAACGCGCGCTGGACCTGGGCATGCTCAGCTTGACCACGGTCGACGGCAAGCACTTCTTCAACCCCACCGGTACCGTCACGAAGTTGGACCTGGCGGGCGCGTTGTTGAAGTACAACGCCGAATACCGCAAGGTTGAGGACTGATGGATTGGGCCGAACACCTCGGCCGGTTGTTCAGGTCCCGCAGAAGGTGCGATGACCCGCCGCCACCTCCGGTGGCGCGGCCTGCGCATAAGGGGATGACCCATCCCCGTCATCAAAGGGACGCTGTACTGCGCCCAACAGATTCATGAAGGGGCTTAGGTCCCCTTCATCACTCGCCGCGGCCAGGGCGGACTCCACCTGATGGTTGCGGGGGATGACATAGGGGTTGGCCAAGCGCATGGACTCCGCGCTCACGCCGCCACCGGTTTCGGCGGCCCGGTGCTGCCACTGCGCTATCCAAGCACGCACCTCGGGCATGGCCTGGCCCCACAGCGCGGTCGCTGCGGGGTCTTCGCAGTTGACTGCCAACGCGGCCAGGCATCGCCACCCCAAGGTGTGGTCGATGCGGTGTTTGAGCAACAGCCCCTGCCACGACAGTGCACGCTCGCGCACGCCGGATGTCAAGGTGCCGCTGGGCAGCCCCAACTTGGCCCGCCACACCTGGGCCATCGCAGTGTCAAAGACAGCGTCGAACGACTGTACGGCCCGGCGAGCAGCCTCCAAGCGTGCGTCGTCGGCTCCTTGCATGACCGGCAACAGGGCCTCGGCCAAGCGGGCCAGGTTCCACTGGGCAATGGCCGGTTGCCGACCGTAGGCGTAACGGCCCTGATGGTCGATGGAGCTGTACACCGTCTCAGGGTCGTGTGCCTCCATGAAGGCGCAGGGGCCGAAGTCGATGCTTTGGCCGGAGATGCTCATGTTGTCGGTATTCATCACACCGTGTATGAAACCCACACCCATCCACTGCGCCAGCAAGTTGGCCTGGCGCCGTACCACACCGAGCAACAGCGCCAGTGCTTGATCTCCAGCCGCCTGATCCACCGCTGCTTCATCGCTGGGGTGCCTGGTGCAGGCATAGCCCACCAGGCGCTGGAGGCGGACATGATCGCCTCGAGCCACCAGGAATTCAAAGGTGCCCACCCTCAGATGGCTGGCCGCCACACGCGTGAGCACCGCACCTGGCAAAGGCCTTTCCCGGTGCACCCATTCGCCGGTGGCCACCACTGCCAGCGCGCGCGTCGTGGGTATGCCCATGGCATGAAGAGCCTCACTGATCAGGACCTCGCGCAGCATCGGCCCCACAGCGGCTTTGCCATCACCACCGCGCGCAAACGGCGTACGCCCTGATCCCTTGAACGCCAGATCTTGGCGGACACCCTGGCGGTCGATCAACTCGCCCAGCAGCAACGCCCTCCCATCGCCCAGTTGCGGCGAAAAGCCTCCAAATTGATGTCCCGCGTACGTCTGTGCGATCGGCTGCGCACCCGGTGGTAGTTGATTTCCGCCGAACACCGCTTCACGCCGCGCTTGTGGCCAGCCGGGAAGTTCGCTGTCAATCTCCGCGGCAAGCTCACGGTTGAAGAAAAGCTCTCGCGGGCGCGCGGATCCTGCCGCCTGCACCGGGACGAAGCAGCCCTCCAGTTCACGCGCATAGGTGTTGTCAAAGTCCATGCAGACATTGTGCAGGCACGCCCATGAAAAAAGGGCTGGCCAATCGGCCAGCCCTTCACAACGGGTCTGCGCGGAACTTACTTGCCGTCTTCGCCCAAGCGGTAGGCCTTTGAATAGCCCACGATACTGGCAGCGTAGTCAGCCCGGGTGATTTCCTTCTTCAGCGTCACTTTCCCGGTATTGCCGTCAGCCGACAGGGTGACGGGCAGGATCAGGTTGTCGATGGCGCCTTGGATGTAGCCGCGATCGATGGTGGACACCACCTGCGCCACATCACCTTCCAGTGTGATCTTTGCCGTCTTGGTCACTGGGGTCGTGGCCGCCGGGTCCACCACATAAGTGAAGGTGTACTCCGTGCCGGTATGGTTCAAGGCCTTGGCGTAAGCCGCCGGGCCCATGGCCTTCACCAGCGACTGGGACACTTCCAGGCTCGACACGAATCCATCTGCTGCGAAGCGACGGCCTTCCGGTGTGGTCTTGAGCACCATCACGCCGGGCATGCGGAAGGCCAGGTCGCGCAACACGCCGCCCGTGGCCAGCACCGCTTCCACCGTGGCAAACAGCGGCTTGTCCTTGCCAATGTCCAGGGCCGACTGAGCGGTCGCGGTGAACGGCAGGTGTTGACGGATGTTGCCGCCCATCACCAGGTACTGGGCCAGTTCGGCGCGGGTGAGCTTTTCGTCCGGCGCGAACCTGTCGACAGCGCGTGCGTCCATCAGCCGCTTGCTGATGGCCGACTCGATGGAACCCTTGAGCGGATGGGCAGCGCCCACATCGCCCAGCCCCTTGAACCCACCGCTGGCCAGCATGGAGATTTCAATGTTGAAGGACTCCGGGGCACCTACGCCATCGGTCAATCGCAGAGGGTCCAGCGCCACCCCGGAAACACTGCCCACACCGCGGATCGACACCGTCCAGGGCTTGCCGGCCGTGGTGGCATCCACCGGAGCGCTGGCCGTGACGGTGTCACCCAGCACCGGCAGCGCGATGCTCGAACCATAAGACTTGCCATTGGGGTCCGTCAGCACCACGGCCACAGGGTTGGCGGTGGACACCACACGCGCCGACACCTGAATCACGCCAACGGGTACATCGAAGGGCTGGGGAGTCGTCGCTCCCCGGACGGGTACGAAATCGACGGTCTTGGTGAAGGGGTCGGGGCCCGGCTTGACTTCCTCGGTGGCCTTCCAGACGCGCGGAGCGCCCGCATCCACCGTGGACAGCGTCGTGCTGCCATAGTCCTTGCGCAGGCCGGCTGCCATGGCCACTGCAGCAAACGCATTCAGGTGGCCGGCACCCACTTCCCAGGTGTCGCGTCCAGTCATGTTGGTGCCGGTGGACTTGATGATGTCCTTGATCTGCATGGGATCAAGGTTGGGATTGGCTTCCAACATCTGCGCAATCACGCCAGAAACATGAGGCGCGGCCATGGAGGTGCCGCTGCTGAGCGTGTAGTAGGGCAGTTGGGCTGAAGGAATGGCAGCAACATCTTCTTGGGCCGCCAGTGCCGGCAACGCGCCGGTCAGCGCACGGGTGGAAACGATGTTCACACCGGTGGCCACGATGGTGGGCTGGTTGTAATAGGTCCACTGGGAACCATCAGGCATCTCAAAGCTGCCCTTCTCGCCGCGCTTGCCACGCGAGGAGAAGCTCGTCAGCACACCGTCCTTCTCACCGGCACCCACGGAAATCACCCAAGGGGCTTGGGCATAGGGGTTGTGGGTGTCTTCGCCAGGGCCGTCGTTGCCTGCTGCGAAGACCGACACGATGCCGGCCTTGTAGAGGTTGTAGGTGGAGATGTTGACGGGATTGAGCGGGTCGTACTTGCCGCTGGTACCCCAGGAATTGCTGACCACACGTACCGGGGTGCGGTAGGCAAACTGATTGGTCAGTGCGTAGTCCAGACCACCCACCGCGTCCAGAATCAACAGCACGCCGCCCGAGCCGTAGCCCAGGATGTCGGCGCCCGGTGCAGCACCGCGCAGCTTGCCGGAAGAACCAGCGCCCGTGCCACCCACCGTACCCGCGCAATGCGTGCCGTGGCCAGAACCCAGATCCGTGTTGATCTGGTTCTTGATCTGCACGATGGGGGTCAGGTCGTTGCCGAACGTGTTCTGGGCGGCCTGCACGTTGTCCACCACCTTGGTGCCCATGGGCAGGTCGGGGTTGGTGGTGTCGATACCAGAATCATTCACCATCACGGTGATGCCCCTGCCGGTGTAGGGCAGGGTGCGGCGCAGCAACGAGGACTGCTCAAACACGCGGGCGGAACCGGAAATCTGGCGCTGCTCGTAGTTGTAGTACTTCAGCGGGGCGTTGTAGTAGATCGACACCACATCCGAGCGCTTGGCCAGTTGCTTGATGCGCGCCGGTGTGGCCAGGGCGCCCATGATGGGCAGCGAGCGCATGGTCACACCCTTGGTGATGCCCAGCGACTTGACGGCATGAACCTGTGCCGGCGTGATCGGCCCATTTTGCTTGAAGCTCACCACCACCTGCAGTTGATCCGTGGCCTTGGCCTTGACCATCAGCTTGCTCAGCAGCGGGTCGATACGGGCATCGGCCATCGCCAGGCCGCTGGCCAACAGCGAAGCCGAGAGCGTGGTCAGTCTCACCAGGGAACCAGTCCAAGTCGCCATCTCTAAGTCCTCTTGAGGGGCCCCGCACCGCGCGGGGCTGCATGGGTTCGGACTATTGACGAGCCAGGCGCTGGCGAGTACCCCGTGGACAGGGGTGAACCACCCAAATGGGGGGAGTCAAATCACACTGCAGCGCAGGGTTACAGGCGGCGGCCCCTGCGCCCTCCTCACGCCCTCAGATCGGGTAGATGATGGAGTTGGGAATCATCTCGCTGTCGTAGATGCACTCCCGTCGCTCGAACTTCAGGCCCTGAGGCGTGCGAACGACCACATCCAGGTAGCGGCCCACATTGAACACCGTGGAGGCGTCTGAGAGCTTGGTGCGGAACACCGCGTAGTTGGCCTCGCAGTGCAAGCGCCCTGCCTCTGCACGCCGCACCACTGGCGTGCCCACCACATGCCGCTGGTAGTACGGGTCATGGAAGAGGGTCTCCTTGATGCCGTAGGCGCGGTCCTTGAGCATGCCCTTGCTGGTGAAGGCCAAGGTGGCCAAAGGAAACCCGCGCTCGTGGTTTTCGCGGGGTTGCAGCCGGTACACGCAGTCATCGGTGAAAAACTCGGGCCAAAGGTCCCACTGCCCGCTGTCCACCGCGCTGGCGTAGTCGGCATAGAGCTGGTTCAGGGCCAGCCAGTCTTCAAAGCCCAGCGCGCAAGGCTGTGCAGGCGGCGTGGTGCTCGACATCGGTTCACTGGGGGTTCTCATTGAGGCGCCTCCATGACTTCGCGCCAATAGCGGTACATGCCGCGAATCAGGGTTTCAGTCACCATGTGCTCGGTGTCCTCCACCGTGCGGCCGCCGAGTTCGGCCACGGCCCGGTGAAAGGGCTTGCTCTCGAAGGCCTGTTGGGAGAACTCGATCACTTCGCCGTCATCAGCCGAAACGAAGCCCGCCGGGCCGAACAGGTTGGCTTGGGTCAGGCGCCGATTGGTCATCACCTCATCGTCGTCCTCGAAGCCAAAGTGGGTCCACACAAAGTCGAAGCTGCCGTGGCCGGTGGGCTGAATGTGGCGAGTGGACACGCTGTTGACCTGCTGCTGCAGGATCACGCTGGGGAAGATCGTGGTCATAACGGCCGTCGGGCCGCCCCACCAAGCCTCAGGAACGATATCGATGAAGCTCGGGTCGTGCAACTTCATCTCGGCCTTGAAACTCGATACCTGCGTCACCTGCGCGGCCTGTCCGGCCGTACCTCGGGTGGAGATCATGGCCGCATGCCGATGTTTGGCATCCATGCGCAACTGCGACTTGTTGTCCGCACGCCAAAGGCCGAAGGTCACGAACCAGGTGTGCAGCAGGCCTGGGTGGTAAGGGTCCTTGATGTTTTCCTGCATCAGCTTCCAGTTGCCCGGGATGCGTTGGCGGTTGTAACCCAGGATCTTGAGCTGGCGGCCGTTGAACAGGCGGTCGAAGTAGCCCAGGATGGTCGGGCCCAGGTAGTCCTCAAAGGGCTCCACCTCGTGGTCGAAGGACGCGAACACCACGCCGCCGCGTGTGGCCACCTTCAGTTGCGTCAGCCCGTGGTCTGAGGTTTTGAAGTCAGCCGGCATGCCGCCATGCACCTGGCCGTCCTGCCGCACGCCGCGCCGAAAGGGCACGCCCTGAAGATCGCCCTTGAGCGTGTAGCTCCACTGGTGGTAAGGGCAAACGAATTCCTTGCGATTGCCGTGTCGCTCGCGGCAAAAGCGCATGCCGCGGTGGGCGCAGACGTTTTCCACCACACGGATGACGCCATCTGCATCGCGCACCAGGATGACCGAGCGCTCACCCACCACCGTGCGCTTGAAGTCTCCCGGCTTGGGCACCTCGGCTTCAAGGCCCACGTAGCACCAATGGCCCCGATAGAAAAAGCGCTCGAGTTCCTTGCGGTAGAGGTCTTCGTCCGTGTAGGCGACAAAAGGGATGCGGTGGGTGCCGTCGTCTTCCCACACGGGTTCTGAAGGGAATGTGTTCAGGGGCTTGTTCACAGCGGTCTCCCGTCCTGCTTCTGAATGCGTGCAGCTGTTTCCGCTCAACAATAACACTGGGCGTTGACCATCAACCCACGGGCGTCTGGACAATCTGGGATGATCGAGTCGTTATGGGAGCGTTGATCATGAAATCCGAAAGTTTCCCGCGTTGGCTGCGCGTCGTTCTGGTAGGCCTGCTCG
>CAMCTE010000094.1 GCA_945878385.1 Azohydromonas lata NBRC 102462
CCATCAGCATCAGCAGGAGCACCATGCCGATGCGCTGGAGTCGCTCAAGCCAGACATCCGAAGGTGGACGGCCAGTGAACGCTTCGAAAAGATGATACATGAGGTGCCCCCCGTCGAGCATCGGCAAAGGCACGAGGTTCAGCACGAACAGGCTGATGCTGACCAGTGCCAAAAAGCCCAGGTACTGGGCGGCGCCGCGCTGCACCGACTGCCCGGCGGCATCTGCAATGGTCAGCGGGCCGGAGAGTTGCCGAACGGACGCCTCGCCGATGATCATGCGGCCGATCATGCGCACCGTCAGCCACGACATTTCCAGTGACTGTGTCACGCCGTGCGCCAGCGCGCTGAGCGGCTCCTTGCTCACGGTGACCACCTCGGGCAAGGCGCCGATGGCGGCCTCCACTCGGCCAATGCGTTGACCGTCGGGCGCCGGCACCGGACGCGGCCGCACCATCAGTTCCACCTCTCGCCCTTCGCGCAGCACCCACCAACGCTGTGCGGTTTCGCGCGGGGCGGAGCCTTCAGCCGTTGCGGGGTCTGCCGATGCAGGCTGAGTCGACTGGGGAACCCTTGGCCACTGTCGAATGCGCTCACGCAAGGCGGCCGCATCGCGCACGGCCACGCCGTCTACCGACAACACGCGGTCACCCGCCTGCACGCCCGCTTCCTGTGCGGCTCCACCGTCCATCACCCGCTGGATCACGGGTTCACTGAACGCGCCCGTCAAGCCCACACGGCGCAGAAACTGCTCATCGACCTCGCCACCCAAGCCAGACAAGTCCAGCACCATGCGGCGCTTGCCGGATGACCCGTCGCCGCCCAACTCCAGCGTCACCACTTCACGGTCCAGGGTCGCCCGGGTGAGTTGCCAGTGCAGCTCACCGATCGACTGCACCGACTCGCAGCCCTCGGCCTGTGTGCGCCCCAGGGGGCCTTCACGGCCCTGGCAGACGGCCAAGACGCGGTCGCCCGCCTGCAAGCCCGCGCGTTCTGCAAGGCTGCCGGCCACCGGCGTGGCCAGGCGCGCCACAGGTTCCTGCGTGCCCCACCACGATGCAGCCGCATACAGCACCACAGCCAGCACCAGGTTGGCCAAGGGCCCGGCCGCCACGATCAGCGAGCGCTGAAGCAACGGACGCTGATCGAATGCCATGGCCTTCTCGTGGGCATCCACCGGCTCCTCGCGCGTGTCCAGCATGCGCACATACCCGCCCAGCGGCAAGGCGCACAGCACCCACTCGGTGGCCAGGGGATGGGCTTGCCGACGCCACAGCACCGGCCCGAATCCCACGGAAAAACGCAACACACGCACACCGCAGGCCCGTGCCATGCGGTAGTGCCCCCATTCGTGCACCGTCACCAGCACTGCGATGGTCAAGAGAAAGGACAGAACGGTGGTCATCAGCGAAACATCAGGGCGTCAAGCGGTGAGCGCGTCGGCCCATTGCCCGACGCAGGCGCGCACCCGTTGGTCCAGCGCAATCAACTCGTCCACCGCAGGCGAGATCGGCAACTGCGGGTCGATGGCCTCCAGCGCGCGCGCGTTGAGACGGTAGATGTCCATGAAGCCGATCCGGCCGGCCAGGAATCGCTCCACCGCCACTTCATTGGCGGCATTGAGCACCGCCGTGCTGCCCAGGGGGCCCTTGAGGGCGTGCCAGGACAGAAACAGGCCAGGGAAGCGCCGCTCATCGGCCTCTTCGAAGGTCAACGCCTTCAGCGAGGTCCATTCCAAACCGCTGGCCCCGGACTCGATGCGCTCGGGCCAGGCCAGGCCATAGGCGATGGGCACGCGCATGTCGGGTGTGCCCAACTGCGCCAGCACCGACTGGTCACGGCACACCACCATGGAATGCACGATGCTCTGCGGATGGATGACGGCCTTGATGCGCTCGGGTTCCAGGTCGAACAGCCAACGCGCCTCGATCACCTCCAAGGCCTTGTTCATCATGGTGGCCGAATCGACCGAAATCTTGCGGCCCATTACCCAGGTGGGGTGGGCACAGGCTTCGTCTGGCGTCACCGCCTCCAGCGAAGCGGGGTCGCGCTGGCGGAAGGGCCCGCCCGACGCGGTGAGGATGATGTGGTCCACCCGCCGTGCCCAGGTGCTGCGGTCTTCGGGCAGGCACTGGAAGATGGCCGAGTGTTCGCTGTCGATCGGAATGAGTGTGGCCCCCCCCTGGCGAACCGCCTGCATGAACACGGCGCCCCCAACCACCAGGGCTTCCTTGTTGGCCAACAGCAGCCGTTTGCCCGTGCGCGCGGCGGCCAGGCACGAGGGCAGCCCGGCGGCACCCACGACAGCCGCCATCACCGCATCCACCTCGGGGTCGGCGGCCACCTCACAGAGCGCCTGCGGCCCTTCCAGCACTTGGGTGGGGCAGCCCTGTTCCTTGAGCTGGCGGCGCACCTCGGAGGCGTGCGAGGCATCGGTGACCACCGCATGGCGGGGCTTCCACTTGATGCACTGGGCCACGAGCTCATCCACGCGGCTGTGGGCCGACAGCGCCCTCACCTCGATGCGTTCGGGGTGGCGCGCGGCCACATCCAGCGTGCTGGTGCCGATGGAGCCTGTGGAGCCCAAAACCGCCAGGCGCAACTTGCTGCTCATCGTCCCCCCAAAGCCAGTACCGCCAGGGCCGCCGGCAATACCGGCAGCAGGGCATCCACCCGATCCAAAACCCCGCCATGCCCAGGCAACAGGCCACTGCTGTCCTTGGCGCCCACGGCACGCTTGATCATCGATTCGAACAGGTCACCCACCACGCCCAGCGCCACCAGCGCCGCAACGACGAACACCAGCCCGATCAGGCCAAAGTCCTTCCAGGCCCGCGCGAACACGCTGGGCGCACCGAGGTTGAACTGACGCTCGACCCTCATCCAAACCATGGCCAACACCAGCACACCCACACAGGCACCCGCCACGCCTTCCCATGTCTTGCCCGGGCTGATGGTGGGGGCCAGCTTGCGCTTGCCCCAACGGTGTCCGGCGAAGTAGGCGCAGATGTCGGAAACCCAGACGATGCACATCACCGACAGCATGAAATTCACGCCCACCTCGCGGGCCAGTGTCAGGGCCAACCAGGTGCCGAACATCACCATCAGCCCCCACGCCAACCGCAGCGCGGCGGGCAGATTGGCCCACCCGCGGGGGCCTTGCGGCATCAGCAGAAGACACAGCAGCACCCACAACACAACCAGCCAGGCCCAACCCACGCCCAGGGCATGCGTCTGCGCACCGGTGAAGAATGTGGCCGCGGCGCCCAAAGGCACCAGGCCCGCATAGGCCAGCGCCAACGAGCCCACCACACCGTTGAGCCGCGCCCATTCCCAGGCGCCGGCTGCAGCCAGAACCAGGGCGAACGCACTGAAGGGCCATACGGAATCGGTGAACAGCGTGGGCAGCAGAATGGCCAACAGCACCAGCGCCGTGATCACGCGCAAACGCAGCATGGCCATCAAAACCCGCGCCGCACCAGGCGCACGGGCATGCGGCCGCAGCCGCGCTCAGCCATGGGCGGCCGCACCGGCAGCGCCGCCGCGCGGCATGGCCGGTTCCACCTCGGCCAAGGGCGGATGGTGACCGGGCAGTGAGCCGAAACGGCGCTCGCGCGAGGCATAGAAGGCCAAGGCGTGCTGCACATCTTCGTCGTCGAACTCGGGCCATAGCCGTTCGGTGAAGAACATCTCCGCGTACGCGAGTTGCCACAACAGGAAGTTGCTCAGGCGGCATTCGCCACCCGTGCGGATGAGCAGATCGGGGTCGGGTGTATCGGCCAGGGTCAGGTAGCGGCCCAGGGTTCGCTCGTCCAGGGCTTGGGGGTCGACACCGGCGGCCATGGCCCGCTTGCAGGCCTGCACCACATCCCACCGCCCACCGTAGTTGAATGCCACATTCAAGGTGATGCAGCGGTTGCCCGCGGTGGTTTCCTCCATTCGCGCAAACGCCTGGCGCACCTTGGGCGACAGGGCCGAGAGGTCGCCCACTGCGCGCAGGCGCACCCCTTGACGGGCCAACTGTTCCAGGTGCGCCTTCATGGCCGTGGGCACCAGCGACATCAGGCCCGACACCTCCGATTCAGGGCGGCTCCAGTTTTCGGTGGAGAACGCATAGACGGTGAGGATCTGCACGCCGCGTTGGGCGAATACCCGCACCGTGCGCACCAGGGCTTCAACGCCCTCTTTGTGACCGAGCAGCCGCGGCAGGCCCCGCTGCGTCGCCCAGCGGCCATTGCCGTCCATGACGATGGCCACGTGCCGGGGCACCGGTTGCAGTTGCGCTGGGCTGTCAGACTTCACAGGCCGCACCGTTTGGGCATGGCGGTCAAACCGCCATGATCTCCGCTTCCTTGCCTTGCACCAGGCGGTCGATCTCGGCCACGGTGCGGTCGGTGAGCTTCTGCACATCATCTTGGGCGCGGCGCTCGTCATCTTCGCTGGCCAACTTGTCCTTGACCAGCTTCTTGACCTGCTCGTTGGCATCGCGCCGCAGGTTGCGCACGGCCACTTTGCAATCTTCACCCGTACCGCGCACCACCTTGGTCAGTTCACGGCGGCGTTCCTCCGTCAGTGCGGGCATCGGCACGCGAAGCAGATCGCCCTGCGTGCTGGGGTTCAGGCCCAGGTCGCTTTCGCGGATGGCCTTCTCAATCTTGGGGCCCATGCCCTTTTCCCAGGGCTGCACGCTGATGGTGCGGGCGTCCAGCAGGCTGACATTGGCCACCTGGCTGATGGGCACCATCGAGCCGTAGTAGTCCACCTGCACCTGGTCCAGGATGCCCGGGTGGGCGCGGCCGGTGCGGATCTTTTGCAGCTCACCCTTGAAGGCTTCGATGGACTTGGCCATCTTCTGTTCGGCCGTCTTCTTGATGTCGGCGATGGTCATGGTAATCAGAGGGTCAGAAAATTCTCAAACGTGCACCAGCGTGCCTTCGTCCTCGCCCAGCACCACACGGCGCAGAGCCCCGGACTTGAAGATGCTGAACACCTTGATGGGCAGTTTCTGGTCGCGGCACAAGGCAAAGGCCGTGGCATCCATCACCGCCAAGTTACGGGAAATCGCTTCATCGAAGCTGATCTTCGTGTAGCGCGTAGCCGTGGGGTCTTTGTGGGGGTCTGCGCTGTAAACGCCATCCACCTTGGTGGCCTTGAGCACCACCTCGGCGCCGATCTCTGCGCCGCGCAAGGCGGCTGCCGTGTCGGTGGTGAAGAAGGGGTTGCCGGTGCCAGCAGCGAAGATCACCACCTTGCCTTCTTCGAGATACTGCAGCGCTTTGGGGCGCACGTAGGGCTCCACCACCTGCTCGATGCTGATGGCGCTCATCACACGGGCGGTCAGGCCTTCCTGGCGCATGGTGTCCGACAGCGCCAGACTGTTCATCACCGTGGCCAGCATGCCCATGTAGTCGGCGGTGGCGCGGTCCATGCCCACTGACCCGCCGGCCACACCGCGGAAGATGTTGCCCCCGCCAATCACCACCGCCACTTCGCAGCCCAGTTGCGTGACTTCGGCCACCTCGCGCACCATGCGCACGATGGTGGCGCGGTTGATGCCGTAGGCATCGTCGCCCATGAGGGCCTCGCCGGAGAGCTTCAGAAGGATGCGTCGGTAAGCAGGCATGCGCGGCGATGAAGACTGAAGAAAACACCCCAGTGTAAGGGGCTAATCAGGGCTGCGAGAGGATTTTCAAGCCCCGCACAGCCCTGGCGCAAGGGCTCTTACTGCGCCTTGCTGGCAGCAGCCACTTGGGCCGCCACTTCAGCGGCAAAGTCGTCCTGCTTCTTCTCGATGCCCTCACCCACCACGTACAGGGTGAAGCCCTTGGCGGTGGTGTTGGTGGACTTCAGGTAGGCACCCACGGTCTGCTTGCCGTCGGCTGCCTTCACGAAGACCTGGTCCAGCAGGGAGACTTCCTTGAGGAACTTCTGCACCGAGCCTTCCACCATCTTGGAGACGATGTCCGCAGGCTTGCCCGACTCGGCGGCCTTCTCGGTGGCAATCTTGCGTTCCTTTTCCACCAGCTCGGCCGGCACTTCGGCGCTGGACAGGGCTGCGGGCTTCATAGCGGCGATGTGCATGGCGGCGTCCTTGGCGGCCACATCATCACCGTCGAATTCGACGACCACACCGATGCGGCTGCCATGCAGGTAGGAGGCCAGCTTGCCGCCACCCGCATAGCGCTTGAAACGGCGGATCGTCATGTTTTCGCCGATCTTGCCGATCAGGCCTTTGCGCACATCTTCCACCGTGGGGCCGAAGGATTCCATGCTCAGCGGCAGGCCCGACAGCGCAGCCACGTCAGCCGGGTTGCTCGAAGCCACCAGTTCGGCGCAGGCCTTGGCGAAGGCGAGGAACGCATCATTCTTGGAAACGAAATCGGTTTCGCAGTTGATTTCGATCAGCGCGCCGGTCGTACCGGACACCGAGGCCGAAATCACGCCTTCGGCGGTGATGCGGGCAGCAGCCTTGCCGGCCTTGTTGCCCAGCTTGACGCGCAGGATCTCTTCAGCACGAACCATGTCGCCGTCGGCTTCGGTCAGCGCCTTCTTGCACTCCATCATCGGGGCGTCGGTCTTGGCGCGCAGTTCAGCAACCATGCTGGCGGTAATCGCGGGCATCTTGATTTCTCCGTAAGTTTGAAAAAGGGGCCACGCAGGCCCCTTGGGAATCGGGTGTGGCGCCCAACCGGGCCGATCAGGCCTCTTCGTTGACTTCCACGAACTCGTCACCACCGGCCGCACCGACCGCCTGGGCCAGTTCCTGGGTGGCGTTGGACTTGCCGTCCAGCACCGCATCAGCCACTGCGCGGGCATACAGCGCCACGGCCTTGGCCGAGTCGTCGTTGCCGGGGATGACGTAGTCGATGCCGTCAGGCGAGTGGTTCGTGTCGACGATGCCCACCACCGGGATGCCCAGCTTGTTGGCTTCCTGGATGGCGATCTTGTGGTAGCCCACGTCGATCACGAACAGGGCGTCGGGCAGCGCGGCCATGTCGGCGATGCCGCCGATGTCCTTCTCGAGCTTGGCGATCTCGCGCTGGAACATCAGCGCTTCTTTCTTGATCGAGGGCTGCGTGCCGGCTTCCACCTGGGCCTGCATGTCCTTGAGCTTCTTCAGCGAACCCTTGACCGTCTTGAAGTTGGTGAGCATGCCGCCCAGCCAACGCTGGTCCACATAGGGCATGCCGCAACGGGCGGCTTCGGCTGCCACCACTTCACGGGCCTGGCGCTTGGTGCCCACCAGCATGATGGTGCCGCGGCGTGCCGCCAGCTGCTTGACGAACTTCATGCCGTCCTGAAAAAGAGGCTGGGTCTTTTCCAGGTTGATGATGTGGATCTTGTTGCGATGGCCGTAGATGAACGGGGCCATCTTGGGGTTCCAGAAGCGGGTTTGGTGACCGAAGTGCACACCGGCTTCCAGCATTTCGCGCATGCTGACAGACATGATTTCTCCTAGAAGGTTGGGTCTAGAATCCCGCCGAAATTTCCGTCGCATCCCTCTTCAGGGACTGCGGCGGGAAACACCTCTGGTGGCTGGATCCGCGATTTGCTCACCCGGATTCGGGTAAACCCAAGGAGTATAGCAGGCTTGCCCATCCTCCCCCGGTCCCGCACCGCTTGGCCTCTGTATGGGGTTCAGGCCAGCCGCGAGATCGAAGTCCAGGCGCTGGCCTCCCAGCCCACGATGACCCTGATGAACCGGGCGGGCCGGGCCATTGCACGCTGGGTGATGGCATTGGCCCGACCCGCAAGCCCGGTGCTCGTGGTCACCGGAGAAGGAAACAACGGCGGCGATGGTTGGGTGGCCGCGCGCCACCTGCACGCTGCGGGTTGGCCGCTGCGGGTATGGGAGGTCGCACCAGCCCGCGCAGCTGATGCCGTGATGGCACGCGCCGCCGCCCTGGCTGCCGGCGTGACGGCAACGGATGCGGCGCCGTGGCCCGCTGCCACTCCTGCGACCAACTTGTTGGCACAGCACGGGCTGGTGGTGGTCGACGCCCTGCTGGGCCTGGGCGCTCGCGAACCTCTGCCCATGGCCGTGTGCAGCGCCGTGCAGTGGATCGAAGCCACCCGCCGCCTGGCGCCCAGCGCCGTCATGGTGCTGAGTGTGGACCTGCCCAGCGGTCTGCAGGCCGACACCGGAAGGCGGCTGACCGATGCACAAGGGCAGGCTTGCACCATTGAAGCGCAACACACCCTGAGCCTGCTGACGCTCAAGCCAGGGCTTTACACGCACGAGGGACGCGACTGCGCCGGCCAGGTCTGGTGGGACGACCTGGGTGTGGAACCTGGCGTGAAGAGTGGCGCAGGGCCTGCCGAGGTACCGGGTACACAGCCGAATGCAGGACCGGTCCGCCGCGTACAGGGCGCGCCAGCGGCGTGCGCGCGGTTGACGCCAAGCCCCGCGCTCCTGCAATTGCTGATCGCCTCGCGCGTACAAGCGACTGGCCGGCCACGCCAGGGCGGTCACAAAGGCAGCTTTGGCGATGCATGGCTCGCAGGTGGGGCCCGCGGCATGCGCGGCGCGCTGATGCTGGCGGCACGCGCCGCATTGGCTGCAGGCGCCGGGCGGGTGCACCGGGTGGAAGAAGAACCAGCCGGCGTCGACCCGTCCTGCGCAGAAGTGATGACGCCGAATTTGGGCGCGTTGGAGGCGGTGCTGAAAACCTGTTCACAGACGGGTCAGTCTGGGCCGGTGCTGGTGGCGGGGTGTGGCGGTGGGCGCGACATTGCCGCGCATTTGCCTGAGTGGCTGCACCGCGCCCCACGCCTGGTGCTGGATGCCGATGCGCTCAATGCGCTGGCCTGCGACCCCAACCTGCTACAGCGGTTGTCCCGTCGCAGCGCACGCGGGTACTGCACCGTGTTGACCCCCCATCCACTGGAAGCCGCGCGGCTTTTGGGCTGCAGCACGGCACAGGTGCAGGCCGACCGCTTGCAGGCGGCGCAGACACTGGCCGACCGCACAGCCTGCACGGTGGTGCTCAAGGGCGCCGGCAGCATCGTGGCCACACCGGGCCTGATGCCCTGGGTCAACACCAGCGGCAACGCACGGCTGGCCACAGGCGGTACGGGCGATGTGCTGGCCGGCTGGATCGGGGGCGCGTGGGCATCTTCGCCACTCACTGACAGCGAAGGGCCCCCGTCCGCCAGAACGGACCCAAGCCAAGCGCCGTCGTCCGGTTTGCATGATCTGGTGGCCGCCTGTGTGCACCTGCACGGTCTGGCAGCCGACCGGTGCAACACCGCCGCAGGCCTGAGCAAAACAGCGGTGTTGCCGGCCTCAGCCCTGATCGGCGAGATGGCGCGCGAGTTGATGCGCGCAGCCCACGGCCAACACGGCTGAGGCCGTTGCCGCCCAGAACACGGCTTCAAAACCCAGGTGCTGCGTCAAGAGCCCACCGCCCAGGCCTCCGATGACTCCCGACACCCCGTAACCGAGCACCGCGTACAACGCCTGCCCCCGGCCACGCAGCCGCCCGGGGAAGAACTCGCCCAGCAAGGCGGTACAGGCCGCATGCTGCGCAGCGAAGGTCGCCGCGTGCAGCAATTGCGCGGCCACCAAAACCGCCATCACCTGGCCGAAGCCCGCAATCGACCCGAAGCGCAACACACACAACACCGCCGCCCACCACAGCCATCGCACCGGCCGCACCTGGCCAGCCCATTTCGAGCCCACCCAGAAGAAGGCGATCTCGGCCAGGACGCTCACCGCCCACACCAGGCCCACCACCGATTTGCCATAGCCCAGATCATCCAGGTACAGGCTCAGGAAGGTGTACAGGCTCGTGTGGCCCAGCACGGTGAAAAAGATGGTGGCAAAAAACCAGCGTACGCGCGGCTGTCGCAGCACCTGCCACACCGAACCGTCCTGCGTACCCTGCTCGGCCGCCGCGTCGACCCGAGAAGGCAGCCGTGCCGTGGCCACGCACAGGCCCAACAAGAGCGCACACATC
>CAMCTE010000095.1 GCA_945878385.1 Azohydromonas lata NBRC 102462
CCCTCAACGCCAGCGGCTCGAGCACCTGCGTAATCGGCGTGCGCACTGTCACCCAGATGCAGCACTTCGCCGGGCTCCACGCCAAGATCCTGGCAGATCAAACGATGCAGACCCTGGTACTTGGTGCGCCTTGAATCGGCGGAGGTGTACCAGGCGTCCAGCTCGAAAGTCTGGCCGATCTTGGCTAGGCTCGAATCGATCATGGCCTTGAGATGCGGACGGCGGATATACATGTCGCTGGCCACGACGACCTTGAGGCCTGCATGTCGCGCCGCCTTCATCAGTTCCAGCACGGGCGTGAACACAAAGAGGCACTCCATCTCGGCCTGAACCTCAAGCGCCACGAGGGCGTCAATCACCTTGTCGTCAGCCTGTGGAAGCGCATGCTGATAGATTTCCTCGATCGTTACCTCGCCATTTCCCGTGGAACGCTCCCGAGCCTCGCGGGCACGCAACTCGGCCAAGGCACGGGTGGCCGCACTTAGGCGCCACTGACGGTACAGCGGTGTCCCTTCCAGGTGGCTGAACACCTGTTTGGGATCGCTGACCGTTCGCCACAGGAGCGTGTCGAAACAGTCGAGTGACAGCACTTTGGCCTGACCTTGATGCTTGTGAAGCCAGACCGTCAGTTGGCTGGCGGTAACCGCTTGGTGTGCCGGTATGTTGATGGACATCATTGGACCTTCCTGAAGGATTGCTCGCTTACACCCTGACGACCATGCCGGTCATGCCAGAACCCAACACCTTGCACGCCGCCAAGCCCACCTCAAAAGGATTGAGCAGGCTCTCGGCTTCTTCGCCGGCAAAGTTGCTGCGTCGCATGGCGGTGTCGGTGCGGCCAGGCACCACGCAGTTCACATGAATACCCATTTCACGCCATTCGTCGGCCAGACCCTGGGTGAGATTGACGATACCGGCCTTGCAGGCCGAATAAGGTGTGTATCGCGCACGGCCGCGCGTGTAGGAAGATGATCCGAAGTGCAGCAACATGCCGCCCGAGGGCAGCAGGTGGCGTTGACTGCTTTTTGAAATGTAGAAGGCGCCAGTCAGGTTGACCGCCACGAGGTCGTCGATGATCTGCTCATCCTGCCGGTGGAGTTCGTCCTGGGCCAGCAGACCTACGGTGTTGACCACATAGTCCAGCCCGCCCAACTGCCGCGCCGCTTCGTTCAGGGCTTCATCGACTCGGTTGGCATGGCGGATGTCGCAACCGGTGGAGCGGGTCGCCAGGGCCACCTCGCAGCCCGCATCGCGCAAGATGGTCTCAATGGCTTTTCCGATGCCCTGGGTGCCACCGAAAACGATGGCTCGCTTACCGCGCACATTCAACCCTTGCCGGTCAGGATCCCATTGGGCGGCTCGCATGCGGAACAGCTCGTCGGCCAGAACCAGATCCAGATCTTCGGTGATCTTGATATTGCTGCTGGCGCCTTTAACGATGCGCACGCGGCCCATAGGATAGGCTGCAAGGTAAATGCCACAGTCGTCCGTGACTTCCTCAAGCCGGTGAATACCCACTTCACGGTAGGCGCGCATGAGTGCAGCATAGTGAAAACCTTGCGGGGTCTGGCCGCGCCAGATATGGGCGCGCTTGGGAATCGACTGGATGAAACCGTCGCGCTCGACGATGATGGTGTCGGTCGTGGGTATGGCCACGTCCACGGCCTCATGCAAGTGCAACTCCTGCAGAACGTCATGCACGATCTGCGCGTTAAGGAAAGGCCTGGCGGCGTCGTGGATGAGGACGTGCTCTGGCGGCGTGGCAGCCAGATGCTCCAATGCGGCCCAGGTCGAGGCCTGGCGCGAGGTGCCCCCCACGATCAATTCAGCCCCGGGGTGGGAAACCAGCAGGCGTTGTGCCAGTTCCAGCGCATCGGCCGGCACCACCACAACCAAGCGTGCGGTGGGAGCGCAGTTCACCAAGGCCTGGACGCTGTGTTCCAGCAGGGCCTTGCCGGCCACACGCAAGAATTGCTTGGGTGTTTCGTTGAGCATGCGGCTGCCCTGGCCGGCGGCCAATACGATGAAGGCGGTATCCGCGGTTGTCATGCAGGTTGCCTGTCGGTGTTGGTGAGGGGATCGGCGACTTGAGTGGCACGGGCTTGAAAGTGAGACCGCAGGCGCTCGAGCAAGGCCGGCTGCACTCTCGAGGGCGAGCCCGCCAAAGGGCCGTCCAGTTGGCGACAGACCCGAAGGCCCATCTTGGCGCTGTTTTTGAGGTAGGCCTCGAAAAACTTCAGGCGGGCCACCAGCAGGTGCACCGGCCCACCGGGATCTACCGTCGCAGGAGACTCAAGGTGAGAGATGTAGCCGGCGTCGGGCACGCGCCAATCGCCGAAGTTCTCGCGCAAGTTGAGGTCAATGTTGGTCGGCGCCCAGCTCTTGACACCCACGAATTCGATGGGCTGCACATCGAAGGGTGTGAACGAGAAGTTCTGCAGGTACCCGATGTCGTTGAGCACGCCCGTGACGAGACGCCCGTCCTGCGGGTGATAAAAGAAGATGTCGATGGCCATGCCGGTGGGCCGGTGCCACACGCAAACGTTGTAGGTTCGCCCGAGTTGCACCCCTTTGGTCTTGATGGTGAACAGGCCTGACTGGTGAAGGTGCTGCAGCACTTCAAAGCAGTCTTCGTGTCCGAAAAGCCCGACATCGATATCCTTGTCGTGGGAAAGAAAGTCGCGCACGCGCTCGTAACCCAACAGCGTGCCAGACACCAAAAATGGACGGTGGCCGATCGGATCCATCACATGATTCAGATCGGTCAGCGCGCTGCGCGCAGCCGCAAGGTCGAAACCACCCGGTTCACGCGCATTGCCACCTGGCGCTACGAAGATCTTCTGGGCCTGTGCTGCAGGCTGCTGCAGAAGCAGATCAAGCAGGCGATCCATGCTGTGGTTGGCCGACTCGATGCTGCCGGTGCGGCAGTGCACCGCGGTTTCCATGTACGCGGCCTTCAGCCGCGCCGCCAGGGTTCGGGCCCGAGCACACCAGGGCAGTGCCTGAAGCGGATCACGGCCACGCATGTAGCCCTCGGCCACCAGCATCGCCAGGCTCTCCTGGAGGCCGGCAAACTCGGCGCGACCTTTGAGAGCATCGTGCACGGCAACGTAGGTGTCTGACAGATCTGACTGCGCCGCCAGCGGGAGCGTACGCAAACCATGACGGCGCAGCAGGGTGCGCACCAGGCGCAGTTGATGGTCGTCAATGGGACCGCTGCGACAACGCTCGATCACCAAGCTCCGAGCGGCAGCCGTGCAGCTGTGGTCCAAAAGGAACTCAAGCGCCAACTCGAATTCGCTTCGGCTGCCCTGGCGCCGCTCGGTGCGGCGCGTACCGCAAGCAGGTAGCGGCAAGTTCTTGCCACCCCACCAGGCTGCCACCGCTTGTCGAAGGACATGTGTTGCCGGCAGGGTTGCAAGACTGCCCTGGAACTGGCGCTGATGGGCGGACTGGTACACGTCCAGGATCTGCTGGGCAGGCTCCACTTCAATCCCGTTGTCCACTGCCAAAGTGGCGAGCATCAAGACGAGCTTGTCCAGACCATGTGAGCGGCAGAAATCAAGAAATGAAGGGCCACAGGCCTCCTGCAGGCCGATAGCGAGCAGGCGCCGCTCTAACTCCACCATATCCTGCGCCTGCAGACAGGCTTCCAATTGCCGCGCAGCGACCTCGCGTTGGGGTTCTGGGTTGGCCATTCTTGCTCCGGGTGTAGATGCAGCATGGCATCAGCAAGCACCATGCCATCCTTCTGTATCCCAGCGCACGAAAAAAAGGGGCTGCCAGCGGCAGCCCCTGTAAGGAATGGAGAAAAGACGTCAGCGCAACAGTGCCAAAACAGACTGAGGCTGTTGGTTGGCCTGTGCCAGGATGGCCGTGCCCGCCTGCTGGATGATCTGGGTTCGGGCCAGTTCCGTAGTGGCTACAGCGTAGTCTGTGTCGAGCGTACGGCTTCGTGACTCAGACACATTCTGGGAAATGTTGGTCATGTTGTCCGCCGCGCTTGTCAGCCGATTGATTGACGCGCCGAGTTTGGCGCGCGCCATATTGACCGAATCGAGCGCGGTGTCGATAGCCGTGATGGCCGTTGATGCCGCAGCCGCGGAAGCCACCGACTCCGAGGTGCCAAAGCTGATCGCATCCACGGTGATCGTGACCGTTTGATCGGCGTCGGCACCCACCTTGATGTCGAAGGTTGTGGCTGATGCCGAGCTCATGGTGGTCATGCCATTCCACTTGGTGCTGCTGACAGTGCTGCTGATTTGGGTTTCGAGCGCGGAGAACTCCTCATCAATATAGGAGCGCTGGGCATCGTCCAGCGTGGCGGTGGAGGCCTGCACCGCCAGTTCCCGCATCCGCTGCAGCATGTTGCTGACCTCGACCATCGCGCCTTCGGCCGTCTGGGCCAGGCTGATGCCGTCGTTGGCGTTGCGAACCGCCATGTTGAGGCCACGAATCTGGGCCGTCATGCTTTCAGCCACGGCCAGACCGGCGGCATCATCCCTGGCGCTGTTGATCCGCTTGCCAGTAGACAATTGCTCCATGGCCTGAGACATGGCGCGGTTGTTGACCTTGAGCGCGTTTTGCGCGATGAGAGACTTCACATTGGTGTTGATGGCAGACATTTTGGTGCTCCTGAAATATGTTGACCACTAGCGAAAAGCCCAGCCGTTTACCTTTACAGCGGGGCCTTCTGGCAGGTGACTAGGGGTCTTTCAGGTCCCTCGTATCACCAGGGCTGGAAGATGAATTTCATCCCCCGCTGTGTAATGATTCGACGCCACTGCGAAAACCTTTAGCGACCTGAAAATCAAAAGGGCCGCGTTGCTGCGGCCCTTTGATCCTCCTGTGCCAAGCGCTACCTCAGGAGCGCCAACACCGACTGTGGTTGCTGGTTCGCCTGCGCTAGCACTGCGGTGCCCGCCTGCTGGATGATCATCGTGCGCGCCAGCTCCATGGTGGCCTGTGCGTAATCCGTGTCGGCCACTCGACTTCTGGATTCGGACAGGTTCTGCGAGATATTGGACATGTTGTCCGCCGCGCTGGTCAGGCGGTTGATTGACGCACCGAGCTTGGCGCGCGCCATGGAAATGCTGTCCAGCGCGGTGTCGATAGCGCTGATGGCCGAGGTGGCAGCCGCCGCAGAAGCCACCGACTCAGAGGTGCCGAAGCTGATTGCGTCCACTGTGATCGTGACCGTTTGGTCGGCGTCGGCACCCACCTTGATATCGAAGGTCGTGGCTGATGCCGAGCTCATGGTGGTCATGCCATTCCACTTGGTGCTGCTCACTGTGCTGGTGATTTGCGTCTCCAGCGCCGAGAATTCCTCGTCCAAGTAAGAGCGCTGGGCATCGTCCAGCGTGGCGGTGGAGGCCTGCACGGCCAGTTCCCGCATCCGCTGCAGCATGTTGCTGACCTCGACCATCGCGCCCTCGGCCGTCTGGGCCAGGCTGATGCCATCATTGGCGTTACGCACGGCCATGTTCAAGCTCTTGATTTGGCTTTGCATGTTGGTGGCAAGAGCCAAACCAGCAGCGTCGTCCTTGGCGCTGTTGATACGCTGCCCTGTGGACAGTTGGTTCATAGCCTCGGACATGGCGCGGTTGTTCACCTTCAGCGCGTTCTGAGCGATGAGGGATTGAACATTGGTGTTGATTACAGTCATTCGAAATCTCCTTCGTCGTGTGTGCGTGTCTGCTTGTCGCTATGCGACCGCTCAGGAAGTTGCGTCATACAGAAGGCCCTTGAGTTCGTCCAAGGTGTGCGCAACGCGAATCACGGCTTCGCTGGGAATCTGCCGAACAACCTCCCCAGTGCTGGCGTTACGCACCGTCACCACCGGGTAGTTCAAGACATCATCCATGGCGAAGCCGAGCTTTCGCCCTGAGCTGGCTATCTGCTTGTTGAGATGGTCGATGGCTTCACGCAGGTTTTTCACCATGCGATCAGGGTCAAAGTCGACTCGCGGCTTTGCCGGAGAATCCAAGCGTGGCGCGTCAGGGGGCGGTGCAGCCCGCGTTCCTTCCGGTGCCGAAGCCCCTGGAAGGCGCAAGTTCACCCCCACCGCTTCCGGGCCTAAGGCCGCTGGCGTGGAGGAAATGTTCATGTTTCCCGTCCTTTCTCGTGGGCAACGCGACGCAGACTCCGGATGAGCGCATGTCGCAGGCCCTCACAAGGCCCGCCGGACGGGGCGGCAGTATGAAGAAACACAGCCACCCGAGTAAAGCGGGCCTTACTCGGGGATTCGGATCGAGCAGAAAAAGCTTTAGATTGGTATAAACCCTAAGTTTTACCAACCAGACACGGGGGAAGTGGGCTGACCCTCATCAACTCCTGCTGTAACTCATCCCCTTGAAGCTGTTGTCAACACTGGAGCGCACCGATTTGCTCTCGCCCACGAGACTGTCCATCACCGCAAACTGCTTGATGTAGCGCTCAAGCAATCCTTTCATTCGATCTTCCAGTGCGACCAGTCGATCCTTATCGGCCGTGACGCGTGCACCGGCGTTTGCAGCCTGCACCGTCAAAATGCGCAAGGGCGATGACGGGCGTGTTGAGGTGTCGATGTAAGCGCCCGTACCTGCAATCTGGTCGCCCATGCGCTTGGCCACGCCGCTACTGCCGGAAAAAAACGTGGCCACATCTTCGAAACGATTGGCCAACACCTTGTCAAGGGCCGCTTCATTGCCGACTTGATAGGTGGTGCTGAAGTCTGACCCGCTGTCGCTAATGTTGACGAATTTCATGCGACGGTCGCTGTCGACGAACAGGCCCAGCTGGCGCAAGTCCGTTAGCGTGGCCGTGCTACTGCCAAGCGAGGAAACGTCGGGCATCAAGATGCGGCGAACCTGGTCACGGACCGACCTCGCCGTGGTGTCACCCACAAGAGAGCCGCCGAGCTTCTCTACGCTGGAGTTGGGATCTTCAGCTGCATCAAGGATGGCTTGAAGATCGTTGTAGTTCGCAACCAGTGTCTTGATCTTTTCCTTGACCGGTGCCACATCGCGGGTCAGGCCAATATTAACGGTCGGCGTGGCGTCGGACTGGGTGGCTCGAAGCAGATCAAGTGTGACACCGGGTATCACATCTGAGACGCGATTACTGCTGCGTGCAACGGAGATGCCGTTGACGGTAAGGCTGGAATCGGCTGCAGTGCGGTTGCTGGTGCTTTGCAACGTGTCGGCACTTAATAGTCCGCTGTCTTTTGCCGCAAGAGCGGTAGAGGCAATGCTGAAGGAGTTGACTGTGCCGGGAGCCCCCTGCACCACGATGCACAACGGATTGCTGGAGTCGCCCGTTTCAATGAGTGTGGCGGTGATGTCGCCAAAGTCTTCTTCGTTGATGGCATCAACCAGACCCTGGGGCGTAAGGTCGCTGACGTTAAAGGTCGTCGAAGTGGAGGGTGAGGCGTTGTCCAACGTCAGAGTGACGCTGTACGTGGCACTGGCCAATGTGTCGGTGGCATTCATGGCCAAAGTACTGACCACGCGCTTGCCTTGAGCAAGGGAATTGACGACCACTTCATGGTTGCCCACCGCGCCTGCGCCATTCACCGTAGCCGCCACAGATCCTGGCGTGCTACTGGACGCGGACAGAGTATTGAACACCCCGGGATCTTTCAGCGCGTCCAACGCAGACTTCACCTGTTCCACAGCGTATTGCACTGTCGAATACCCGGCGATCCTGCTCTGCGCCTTATCGATCCGCTTCTGGACGATTTCCTGCTTGGGCATCTTCTCCGCATCGACCAAATTCTGGGCCAGTGCTTTGATGTCGATACCCGAGCCGGTGCCCAGAGCGGAAATGAAGTTGACGCTTGAAGTGGCCATGATTCAGCGCCGCAGTCAACCGATGTAGTTGAACAAACTCATCTTCGACAACTGCGCAAAGCTGCTCTGCGCGGCCTGCAGCCCCAGCATTTCCTTTTGCATGCGCGTCACCGCTTCGGCGTAATCCACGTCCTGCAGGTCCGACTCCAGCCCTTTCAGGCGCAGCAGCTGCTCGTCCAACGCGCTGCTTTGCGACTCCACCACATTCAGGTCAGACCCCACATCGGCCTGAGCAAGGGAGATACCTTGGTGTATTTGCGTGATCTCACCAATGCCGCGTTGCACATCTTCCAAACGATTGGTTCCAAGCCCCTCAGCCAAGTCGTCGATCACCTTGAAAAAGCCCACCGACGTTTCAGTGCTACCGGCATTGCGAATAACGGGAACGAAGACATCGGTGCCCGTCTTCCGGTTGCTGACCACGCGAGCGTCACCCACTGGAACATCAGTGCTGGTTTGGTCGCCCTGGTAGACGCCGTCTTCTCGGAAGGCCTGTGTGGCCACCTTGCTGCCGCCGAACAGGCCCAGCCCATTGGAATCCTTGATATTGGCCAAGGAATGGATCTGGTCTCGAATGCCGCGCACCTCAATGG
This sequence comes from Azohydromonas lata NBRC 102462, assembly GCA_945878385.1. Classification (GTDB taxonomy): domain Bacteria; phylum Pseudomonadota; class Gammaproteobacteria; order Burkholderiales; family Burkholderiaceae_C; genus RFTU01. Next base: position 8,423 of record CAMCTE010000095.1, read on the forward strand.
ACGCGATACGCCTTTGATCAGCGCTCAGGGTGCCGTTGGCGTACTGGATGGCGAGTTCCCGCAGGCGCCCCAACATGGAAGACACATTCTGCAGCGCGGTGTCCTGGTTCTGCAGTCGCTCGGTGAGCTTGTCCAGGTTGCCCTTGTAGCTTTCGTGCTGGCTCATCACCGTGCGCAGGCGCTGAAGCGTGGAGGCCTTGTCTGGCGCGTCACTGGCGTTGTTGATCTTCTTGCCGGTGCCCAGTTGCAGTTGCACTTCGGCCAGGCGGTCTTGATTACCCACGAGTTGTTGGCTGGCGCGCTGGAAGAACAGGTTGGTGGAGATCTTCATGGCCGTTTCCTTCAGATCCTCAGCACCGCATCGAACATCTGCGAGGCCACCTGCATCGATTTCGCGGCAGCTTGATAGGCCTGCTGGAAGCGAATGAGATTGGCCGCTTCTTCGTCCAGGCTCACGCCCGACACCGACTCGCGGGCTTCAATGGCCTGCTGGTGCACCACTTCCAAGGCCTTGGTGGCCACCTGGGCCTGTTGGTTGACATTGGTGATCTGGTCGACCACATCCAGATAGGCTTCGGTCACGCTCAGGGCGTTGCCGGGGCCGGTGATGCCTTGCTTTTCCAGGTCGACAAAACGGAGTGAATTGCCGTTGTCGCCCAGGCCGTCTTGATTGCCGTTGATGTTGAACACATCGTTGGCCTTTGGGGCGGCCGACAGCTTGACCTGCAGGCCGCGGTATTCGATGGTGGAGCCGGCCTGATAAGCGCGCTCGGCCAGCACGGTGTTGGACCGCGTGTCCACCACGCGGTAGCGGTCGGCGGCGGTGAACTGCACCTGCAGCGGGTTCGCCCGCATCTGTTCACGCTGCGCGTTGGCGTCCAGCGGTTGGCCGCTGAAGGACGCGGCAATCTTCACATCGCCGCTGCCCGAAGTGAAGACCAGGAGATCTTCAGGCATTTCACCGTCCAGGTGGGCCGCGGTTCTGAAACCCAGACGGGCCAGCAGTTGCGGGTTGCCCTGGGGGCCAAAGCTCAGCTCGATCACACCCTTCTGCCCGGTGGCACCTGCCGTCGGGCTGCGCAGGATCACCATCTTGCCGTCACGCACTTCGGCGGTGATGCCCTGCACGGCGGCCTTGTCTTGCGCTGAGGCCGTGTTGTCGTTGGTGATGCTTTCCACCAGGGCGTTTACGCGCGCAGCCGCGTCTGCAGGCCCGGTGATGGTGGTGTCGACGGCCGAAATGGATACGCCGTTGATCTTCATGCTGTTGGCCGGCATGAAAACGCCACCTGCAGCAAAGGGCAGTTCGGCTTCCAACCGTGCGGGCAACTGCTCCACCGACAGGGGCACATGGTCCTGCCCCAACACTTCCACCGTGGTGGGCTTGGCGCGCGCACCGTAGAACATCGAGAGGTCGCGGTAAGCCGCACCGCCCTTTTCGTTCAGGT
>CAMCTE010000096.1 GCA_945878385.1 Azohydromonas lata NBRC 102462
TATGGCCTGACAGCCTTCTGCCCGCACGGCTGTAGGGCCGCCTGACCTGCGCAGGCACAGGCCCGCCTCCATTGAAGCACCCATGACCCGCAAGCTCTTCGTCACCACCGCCCTGCCCTACGCCAACGGGCCCTTCCACATCGGCCACATGATGGAATACATCCAGGCCGACACCTGGGTGCGGGCGCAGCGCATGATGGGCACTCAGGTCGACTTCGTGTGCGCCGACGATGCGCACGGCGCGCCCATCATGATTGCCGCCGGCAAGGCCGGCAAAACCCCGCAGCAGTATGTGGCCGACATTGCCGCGGGACGGCCCCGCTACCTGCAGGGCTTTCACATCCAGTTCGACAACTGGCACAGCACCGACGCCCCGGAGAACCACGCGCTGGCGCAGTCGATCTACCGTTCGCTCAAGGCCAACGACCTGATCGAAGTGCGCACCATCGAGCAGTTCTTCGACCCTGACAAGGGCATGTTCCTACCCGACCGCTTCATCAAGGGTGAATGCCCCAAGTGCGGCGCGAAAGACCAGTACGGCGACAACTGCGAAGCCTGCGGTGCCGTGTACCAGCCCACCGAACTGAAGAACCCGTATTCGGCGCTGTCCGGCGCCACCCCGGTGCTACGCAGCAGCGAGCATTTCTTCTTCAAACTCTCCGACCCGCGCTGCGTCGAATTCTTGGAGGCCTGGACGCAAGACGGCCGCCTGCAAGCGGAGGTGGCCAACAAGGTGCGCGAATGGTTCACCCGTGATGAAGCCGGCAACGTGAACCTGGGCGACTGGGACATCTCACGCGATGCGCCCTACTTCGGCATCGAGATCCCCGACGCACCGGGCAAGTACTTCTATGTGTGGCTGGACGCCCCCATCGGCTACCTGGCCTCCCTGAAAAATCTGCTCGACCGGCGCGGCGTGGACTTCGAGGCCTACATGGCCGACCCTGAGCGCGAACAGATCCACTTCATCGGCAAGGACATCGTCACCTTCCACACCCTGTTCTGGCCGGCCATGCTGAAGTTCAGCGGCCGCAAAGTGCCCACCGCCGTGCATGTGCACGGCTTTCTCACCGTGAACAACGGCGAGAAGATGAGCAAGAGCCGAGGCACGGGCCTGAGCCCCCTGCGCTACCTGGACCTGGGCCTGAACCCCGAGTGGCTGCGCTACTACCTGTGCGCCAAGCTCAATGCGCGGGTCGAAGACATCGACTTCAATCCTGAAGATTTCGTGCAGCGGGTCAATGCCGACCTGGTGGGCAAGTACATCAACATCGCCTCACGCGCCGCGGGCTTCCTGACCAAGCGCTTCGGCGGGAAACTGACCGACCGTATCGGCGGCGCAGGCGCCGAATTGCTGGCCACGCTGCGCGCTCAACACCATACCGTAGGCGCGCTTTATGCCGAGCGCGAATTCGCCAAGGCCGTGCGTGAAATCATGGGTCTGGCCGACCGCGTGAACGAGTATGTGGACCAGAACAAGCCCTGGGAGCTCGCCAAGCAAGACGGCCAGGACGCGGCGTTGCAGGAAGTGTGCTCGGTGTGCATCGAAGCCTTCCGCGTGCTGACGATCTACCTCAAGCCCATGCTGCCGGCGCTGGCTGCGCGCGTCGAGACATTCCTGAAAGTGGCGCCCCTGCAGTTGGCCGATGCGGCCACGGCCTTGGGTGCGCATGAGATTGGCGCTTACGAACACCTGATGCAGCGGGTGGACCCCAAGCAGATCGACGCGCTGTTCGAACCTCCGGCCCAAGCCGTGGTGACCACGCCCGAGGCGGCCGCACTGCCAGGCGGTGAAGCACTGGCCGAAACCATCACCATCGACGACTTCGTGAAGGTGGACCTGCGCGTGGCCCGCATCGAAAAAGCCGAAGCGGTGGAGGGCAGCACCAAGCTCTTGCGCCTGACGCTCGATGTGGGCGAAGGCCGAACCCGCAATGTCTTCAGCGGCATCGCATCAGCCTACAAGCCTGAGCAGTTGCAGGGCAAGCTCACCGTGGTGGTGGCCAACCTGGCGCCGCGCAAGATGAAGTTCGGCGTGAGCGAAGGTATGGTGCTGGCCGCCAGCCATGCCGACGAAAAAGCACAGCCCGGCATCTTCGTGCTCGAACCCTGGCTCGGCGCACAACCGGGCATGCGCATCCGCTGAGGCGCAGGCGCATCACGGGCCTCGGCACTCCGCACTGAAGCCCGATGCCCCACCTGCGCTTTCACCCCCGACTGTTGGACGATGCGCGCCGTTGGAGCGCGCCCATCGCCACGGCTGACCTGGCCGCCGGGATCACCGTGGGCATCGTGGCCTTGCCACTGGCCATGGCCTTTGCAATCGCCAGCGGCCTCAAGCCTGAACAGGGTTTGGTGGCGGCCGTCATCGGCGGCTTCCTGATTTCGGCGCTTGGTGGCTCCAGCGTGCAGATCGGTGGGCCCGCCGGCGCCTTCATCGTGCTGGTGGCGGCCATCGTGGCCGATCACGGCGTGGCCGGCCTCTTGACCGCCACCTTCATGGCCGGCGCGATGATGGTGCTCATCGGCCTGCTGGGCCTGGGCGCTTGGGTACGGCGCATTCCGGGCCCGGTGGTGGCGGGCTTCACCAACGGCATCGCGGTGCTGATCATGCTGTCCCAACTCAAAGACCTGATGGGCCTGAATGTGGCGTCGTGGCCGGCGGATTTCGTGGCGCAGATGCAGGCCCTGGCGGTGCATGCGGCGGGATGGTCCGGGCCCGCGCTGGCCCTGGGCGGCCTCACCTTCGCAGGCATGCTGCTGTGGAACCGCCTGTGGCAAGACCAGGCCCTGCTGCCCCGCGCCCTGGTGGCCGGGCGGGCGGGTTGCACGGCCGCGCGGGTGCCGGGGGCCATCGTGGCCCTGGTCAGCACAGCCGCGGCCACGGCATTGTTCGAATGGCCGGTACACACCCTGGGCAGCCGCTTCGGCTCCATTCCGTCTTTCCTGCCCACCCCTTCCTGGGCCTTGTTGCCGGTGCAGCAATGGCCCTCGCTCATGGGCCCGGCGGCCACTCTGGCCTTGCTGGGGGCCATCGAGTCCCTGCTGTGCGCACGGGTGGCCGACGGGTTGATGCCCGACGCGCCTGCGCACGACCCCAACCAGGAACTGATGGCCCATGGTCTGGCCAATGGGGCGGTGGTGTTCTTTGCTGGCATGCCCGTCACCGGCACCATCGCCCGCACCGTGACAAATGTGCGCTCGGGCGGCCGCACGCCCTTGGCCGGCATGGTGCACGCAGCCACGCTGCTGAGCATCATGATGGTGGCGGCGCCCTGGTGCCTGCTGGTACCCCTGCCCGCCCTGGCCGGCGTGCTGCTGTTCGTGGCCTGGAACATGGGTGAGTGGCGCGATTTCGCCCGCGTATGGGCCCACCACCCCTGGGAGCGCTGGATGATGCTGCTGACCTTCGCGCTCACCGTGGTCACCGACCTCGGCGTGGCCTTGGGCACCGGCATCGGCCTGGCGGTGCTGCGGGCGTGGTGGGCGGCCAGGGCATCGGCGGGCGCCGGGGAAAATGAACGCGGCGGGTCGACCGGGCCGAATTAAACTAAGGGGTTGCGCTTGGTTTGACAGGCGCGAGGATCACCCATGCCGCTGTTTTGGAAACCCTACCAATCCGATGTCACGCAGTTCATCGACACGCTGAAGCAGGCCAAGCCCACGCTGGAGCAGGAACAGCGCGAGGGCCGCGCTCTGCTGTGGGACAAGGCCATCGACCGCGACCAACAGGCGCAGGCCCGCCAGGCCCGAGTGCCCCAGCAGGCCTACGTCTACCAGACCAAGGCGCGCTGATACCGTGGGGGCATCTTCGGCGCCCGACGACCCAACCGCCGGCGAACTGCCCGCAGCGGCGCCGGGCGAAGCCCAGGCGGTCGGCGACGCGGTGGGTGAGGCCCTGCGCGAATCGCCCGCCGATGTGGTGGCGGTGGACCATGTGGCCGTGGCCCGGCTGTATGGCGAACCGCTGTTCGCCCTGCCCACCGACCTCTACATTCCGCCCGATGCCCTGGAGGTGTTCCTCGAAGCATTCGAAGGCCCCCTGGACCTGTTGCTGTACCTGATCCGCAAACAAAACTTCAACATCCTGGACATTCCGCTGGCCGATGTGACGCGCCAGTACCTGGCCTATGTGGACCAAATCCGCCGGCGCAATCTGGAACTGGCCAGCGAGTACCTGTTGATGGCGGCCATGCTCATCGAAATCAAGAGCCGCATGCTGCTGCCACCCAAGAAGTCGGAGGACGGCAGCGAACCGGAAGACCCGCGCGCCGAACTGGTCCGCCGCCTGCTGGAGTACGAGCAGATGAAGCTTGCCGCAGCCGGCATCGACGAGTTGCCGCTCATCGGGCGCGACTTCCTTCGGGTGCAGGTGACCATCGACCAGACGGTGGCCGTGCGACTGCCCGATGTCAGCCCAGCCGACCTGCAGGAGGCCTGGCGCGACATCCTCATGCGCGCCAAGCTCAACCAGCACCACAAGATCAGCCGCGAACAGCTTTCGGTGCGCGAACACATGGGCATCGTGCTGCGGCGCCTGCAGGGTCGGCGATTCGTGGAATTCGCAGACCTTTTCGACACCTCCTCTGGGGCGCCGGTGGTGGTGGTCACCTTCGTGGCCCTGCTGGAACTGGCCCGCGAGCACCTGCTGGAAATCACGCAGGCCGAGGCCTTTGCGCCCATCTATGTGCGCCTGGCCTACCAACCGAGCTGAACTCAGGCGGCCGAACCGGCCTGAGCCCTGAAGGCGAGCTCGAATACGGTTCCCCTGCCCACGGAACTGCGCAGGCCCACCCGAGCACCCATCAAGTGACTGAAGCGGCGCACGATGCCCAAGCCCAGGCCGGTGCCTTGGCGGGGCGCATCGGCGGAGGTTGCGGTCTCGGTCTCGGTTGCGGTTGCAGCGTGCAAGGGCTGTCGGCGATGCGCCAGGGGCGCTGATTCGCTCGGCACCTGGTAATGGTCTTCGAACACACGGGCCTGCTCCTGCGGGTGCAGCCCGCATCCGCTGTCCCACACCTGCAGCAGCACTTCGCCACCGCGCAGCCGCGCGCCCACGAGCACGCCACCCGAATCCGTGTGGTGAACCGCGTTGAGGATCAGGTTGCGCAGGCAGCGCTCCACCATGACCGGGTCGCCCCACAGGGTGTGATGCCCGCCGCGCCACGCCAGGCGCAGCCCTCGGTCGAATGCGCTGGGGGCCACCTGGGGCAGCAGCCTCCTGTAAAGCGTGTCCACCCGGATGGGCTGCAGCCGCGGTGCCACCGCGCCGGCCTCGCAGCGCGCGTAGTCCAGCAGGTCGCTCAGCATGGTTTCCAGGGCCTGCACGCCGCGCGCCACCCCATCCAGAACTTCCAGGTCGCGTGGCTCACACAGGCGGGCCCGCAGGCGCAACCCGTACAGATTCAAGGCCAACAGCGGTTGGCGCAGGTCGTGGCTGGCCGCGGCAATCAGGTGTGTCTTGGCCTGGTTGGCCACTTCGGCCGCCAAGCGCGCCGCCTGCGCGTGCGCCGCTTGTTCACTCATTTCACGGCGCATGCCCTCCACCCGCGCCTTCTGCAACAGCAGGTGGCGCACCAAGGCCAGGTGGCTGCCCAGCAACCAGGCCACCAGCACCAACAGCAGCACCAGCGAGCCCACCAGGTGCAGGTGGTCGGCGTCTGCCGTGTCCAGCACCACGGCCACCGCCAGGGGGCCGGCCGTGACGCCGGCATACACGGCAAACAGGCGCAAGCGGTGCAGCAGGCTGGGGATGGCACCGGCCACACAAACGAACACCACGATCAACAGGGTGGACTGGTTCGCACCGGAGGCCAGTGGTTGATACATCGCACAGGCCAAGCCCGTCAGGGCGCCTTGCAGCAAGAGCAGGGCGCGGTGGCGGCCGTCCCAACGCAGCAGGGCTGCCGGGTTCTCCCAATCAGGCCCCGAACACAGGCGGCGGTGCAGGTATGCGCGAAGTGCCCAGGCGCTCAGGCAAAGTGCGAGCCACCACAGCCAGGGCCCCTGGGCATCGATCACCCTGAACACGCCGGTGACCAGGCCCAGACCGATCAGGTGCAGGGCCTGTTCACCCGGCACACGCCCCAGCTGTTGGCCAATCCAGCTCAGCCGGTCTTGCAGCGTGGGGCCGGCTTCAACGCCGGGAGCCGGGCCGGACGCTGTAGCAGGGGCAGGCTGCGCCCAGCCACGGCCCTGATGGACTGCAGCAGTCATACGAAACCGTTTGAAAGATCAGACGGCGCTGTGCCCGGTGACCGCCGGTTGTGCGCGCGCCATCAAGGGCACGCCCGAACCCGGTGTGCCCATCATCTGGCTCACGGCCAACACCGCCTGCGTACGCGAACTGACCCCCAGCACCCGCAACAGCGAGGCCACATGGTCCTTCACCGTTTCCACCGACAGGTTGAGTTGGCGCGCGATCAGCTTGTTGGGCTGCCCCTGCAGCAGCAACTCGAGCACCTCGGACTGGCGCGGCGTGAGCCGAAGGGCTGGCGCCGGTGCGAACTCGACGCGGCCACGCCCCGCGTGACCAAGTCCAAGCCCAGACCCAGACCCAGACCCAGGCCCGAGCCCAATTCCGGGCAAAGCGCCAGGCCCATAGGCGTTCGGCGCCGCCACCGTAGCCGAGCCTGTTCGCAATGCCGCGGCAGCCACGGGCTCGTGGGCCTCCACCAACCCCGCCAAGCCTGAACGCGCCGTGGCGGGCTGGCCCATGCGCAGGGCCATGGGCGGCACATAGATTCCCCCGGACATCACCATCCGCAGGGCATGCATCAGCACTTCATTGGCGGTGCGCTTGGGAATGAAACCCAAAGCACCCTCGTCCAGGGCCCGCATGACATCGCCCGAATGTTCCGACGCCGAGATGATGACCACCGGCAAATCGGGGTGGGTGCGCCGCCACTCGGCCATCAACGAAAACCCATCGCCATCGGGCAGCTGCAGGTCCAACAGCGCCAAGTCCATCGGCCCGGATTCGGCCAGGCAGGCGCGCGCCTGAGCCGCCGTGGCCGCCGGCACGACGGTGACATCCCGCCCCATGGACTCGATGACCGATTCCAACGCAGACCGCACCAGCGGGTGGTCATCCAGCAACAGTACCTTCATCATTGTTCTCCCTGTGTCCGACTCTCGATGAGTTCGACAGGAAGGATGCTAAGTGGGGGCACCAGGGCCCGGCATCCCTTGACTCAGGGGTTTCCGCCTCATGGGGGGCGTCTGGGGGTGTTCAACCCGCCAGGCCCCCACGGACGGGGGATGCGGAATCGATGCGTCACAAAATCGACACGCGCCTTGGGCCGCCAACAGCCCGCACCGGCAGTGCTCAAAGCGCGCCCAGCCCATCCCACAGCAGCTTCGCCCCGGCCACGCCCATGCCCAAGTAGGCCACCCGGTAGAACCATGCCGATGCAATGCGCCGCGTGAGCCCGACGCCCAGCCACACCCCCACCGGGGCCAAGGGCGCCAGCACCAGTGACGTCCACAGGTTGCGCGCATCAAAGAGGCCCAGGGCGGCATAAGGTGCCCACTTGGCCAGGTTGATCACGGCGAAGAACACAGCCATGGTGGCCGCCACTCGCACCGGATCCAAGCGCATGGGCAGCACATAGGCGCTGATCGGCGGGCCGCCGGCATGGGCCACAAAACTGGTGAAGCCGCTGACCACGCCCAGGCCGAAGCCCCAGGTGCGGGACGGGGCGGCAGGGGGCTCGCCCAGCGCAGGCTTTTTGGCCAGCAGGCGCTGCAGCAGAAACATCAGCGTGAGGGCGCCCACCACCGCCGACACCACTGGGGCCGATACCGCTCCGAACAGCACTGTCCCCAAGACGATGCCCACCAGGCCCGCAGGCAGCAGCAGGCGCAACAGCGCCGCATCTCGGTCGCGCCACAGCTGTTGCAGGCTGGCCAGGTCCATGACGCACAACAGCGGCAGCATGATGGCTGCGGCCTGCGGTACCGGCACCGCCATGGCCATCAGCGGCGTGGCCACGGCTCCGAAGCCGCTGAGGAAGCCGCTTTTGGCCAGGCCCAACAGCAGCACGGCCGGAATGGCCCAGAAATAAAAGGTCGGGTCCTCGATCATCCACAATGTCCTGATGTTCACCCCGTCGCAACAGGATGTCCGCCGCTTCTTTTGCCAAACCTGGCGCCGCCAGCGTGAAGGCCTGCCGCTGGACCCCATGCAGGCCAAGGCCGCGCCGTGGTTGGTGCAGCACCCGGAGTATGACGGCGATCTGGCCGACGAAGCCGCCGCCCTGGAAGCCGTCTACACGGTGGAAGAGGGGCGCACCAATCCCTTCCTTCACCTGAGCATGCACCTGAGCTTGGTGGAACAGGTGGACATCGACCAGCCGCGTGGCATCCGGCAGGCCTTTGAGGCGCTGCGCGACCGCCTGGGTTCGGCCCACGATGCCCACCACCAGATGATGGAATGTCTGGGCGAGATGGTGTGGGCTTCGCAGCGCAGCGGCTTGCCACCTGATGGGCAGGCCTACTTGGATTGCGTGCTGCGGCGCAGCCGCGGTTGAAGACCGGCGCCGCGCCGGTCAGCCTGCTGGGTCGTTGCCCACCAGGCCCTGGCGAATGGCGTACACGGTGAGCTCCGCGTTGTTGTTCAGGCCCAGCTTTTCCAGGATGCGCGCACGGTAGACCGACACCGTCTTGGGCGACAGCGTCAGCGCCTCGGCAATGTCGGACAAGCGCTTGCCCGAGGCGATCATCTGCAGCGTCTGCAACTCGCGCGCAGAAAGCCGTTCGTGCATGGCTGCCGTGTCGGGTTCGGTCAGGCTTTGCACCAGCATCTGCGCGGTGTCAGCGGTGATGAACTTGCGCCCCGAGGCCACGGTGCGCACGGCTTCCACGATGCCTGCCGGGTCGCCGGCCTTGTTGAAGTAGCCATGGGCGCCCGCCTTGAGCGCCCGGATGGCGTACTGGTCTTCCGGGTACATGGTCAGCATCAGCGTGCGCACGGCGGAGGCTTCGTCCTTGAGCACGGCCAGCACATCCAGGCCGCTGCGGCCCGGCAGGTTGATGTCCAGCACCAGCACATCGCAGGGGCAGTTGCGCATCAGGCTGCGCAGGGAGCCATAGTCTGCCGCCTCGCCCACCACTTCGATGCCGGGATCTTCGCTGAGGGTGTCGCGGATGCCGCGGCGAGTGAGCGCATGGTCGTCGCACAGGATGACGCGGATCATCGCGGCGCCCCCTTGGTGGCCAACTCGGCGGCGAACTCGGCGGCGAACTCGGCGGCCAACTCCGGGGCAGCACCCCCCAGCGCCGCCTCATGGGCCAGGGGCACGGTGAGGATGATGGTGGAGCCGGTGGGCGCGCTGGCCAAATCCAGCCATCCGCCCACGGTCAGCGCACGCTCCTTCAAGCCGCGCAGGCCGAAGCGGCCGGGCTTGTCGAGGTCGGCTGCGTTCCAGCCGCGGCCGTCGTCGGTGATTTCAATGCTCAGCATGTCGGCCGCATGCACCACATCCACCGACACCTGGCGCGCCTGCGCATGCTTGGTCACATTCGTGAGCGCCTCCTGCACGGTGCGGAAAGCGGCCAAGGCCGGCTCGGGCCCCACGGTCAGGGGTGCATCGGGCAGCCGCAGGCGGCAGGCCACGCCGGTGCGGTCCATGAAACCGCGGCACAACCACTGCAGGGCCGGCAACAGGCCCTGGTCCAGGATCGCGGGGCGCAGGTTCATCATCAGGCGCTGCGCGGTGGACAGCGCCTGGTCCAGCACCTCCTGCGCACGCTGCGCGCGTTCAACCACTTCGGCTTGCTGGGCGTGGCGCGCCATCCAGGACAGTTCAAACTTCAGCGCCGTGAGGGCACTGCCCACTTCATCAT
>CAMCTE010000097.1 GCA_945878385.1 Azohydromonas lata NBRC 102462
CAACTCAGGCGCCACACTCTCGGTCATCCGGTCGTGCAGGGCCAAGGCCGCAGCCTGCTGCTCGTCGGCTGACAACGCCGAGGCCGTGCCCGTCAGCCGCTTGAGCAGCCCCTGCGGCAGCACCAGGGTGTATTCGGTCACGCGTTCCACGCGGCGCACCGGCAAACCGCAGTTGTGGGCGATGTCGGTGGCCTTGCTGGCCCAGGGGGACACGGTGCCCAGGCGGGGCATCACCACCACCTGAGCGCCCTGCCCTGACAGGCCCGCAGCCTGCGTGCCGGCGCCAGCCTCCTGCAGCGTTCCATCCAACAGGTCGGCCACCGCCTGGGCATGGGCCGGTTCGAACCCGGCTTCGGGCCACACCCAGTACACATGCCGACTCTGCAGCGCTTGCACACGGGGCACAGCGGCCTGCACCTGCCGCAACAGGGCCTGCAGGCGGAATTCGGAATGGGCGGCGCTGCCGAAGACGGGAAAAACTGGCGTTGGTGTGGAAGTCATGCGGACCCGGTTGGCAGCGCTGAGAACAACCCGTGATTTTAAGTGAGGGCACTGCACCGCCCTGGGGTGGGGTGGGATAATTGCAGGATGGCGTTCACCATCAAGTCCCCATCCGACATCGAGGGCATGCGCACCGCATGCCGATTGGCATCTGAAGTGCTGGACCTGCTGACCGAGCATGTGGTGCCCGGCGTCAGCACCGAGCGGCTCGACCAGATCGCACATGAGCACATCGTGCAGGTGCAAAAAGCCATCCCGGCGCCCTTGAACTATGCGCCTCCCGGCTATGTGCCTTACCCCAAGTCCATCTGTACTTCGGTCAACCACCAGATCTGCCACGGCATTCCCAACGAGCGGCCTTTGAAGAACGGCGACATCGTCAACATCGACATCACCGTGATCAAGGACGGCTGGCACGGCGACACCAGCCGCATGTTCGTGGTGGGCGAAGGCTCCATTGCCGCCAAGCGCCTGTGCAGCATCACCTACGACGCCATGTGGCGCGGCATTGCCAAGGTCAAGCCCGGCGCACGCCTGGGCGATATCGGCCATGCCATCCAAACCTTCGCCGAAGGACTGGGCTTTTCCGTGGTTCGCGAGTTCTGCGGGCATGGCATCGGGCAGAAGTTCCATGAGGAGCCGCAGGTGCTGCACTACGGGCGCCCCGGCACGCTGGAAGAACTGGTGCCGGGTATGACCTTCACGATCGAGCCCATGATCAACGCAGGCCGGCGGGAGATCCGTGAGTTGGGAGATGGCTGGACCATCGTCACCAAAGACCGCTCTCTGTCTGCGCAGTGGGAACACACGGTGTTGGTGACCGACAACGGCTTTGAGGTGCTGACCCTGTCAGCGGGCTCGCCGCCGCCACCGGCTTTCGTGGGCTCCGCTGCCTGAGGCCGCGAGTGGACACGACCGGAGACGAAGGCGCCACCGGATGTTCAGGTGAAGCAGGCACTGCCTCGCCCCCAGCGCTGACCATCGCCACCGTGCGCCAGGCGCACCGGCGCGACAAGCAGGCCTTCATGGAGGCCTTCGCCACCCAGCGCCCAAGCGCAGCGGCCACCCGTACCCTGCTGCGGGGCTTGGCGCGCCTGACCGACCACACCCTGCTGCAGATTGCCCAGCTGACGCAGTTGCCGCCGGAGGTGGCCCTGGTGGCCGTGGGCGGCTACGGACGGGGTGCGCTGTCACCCCATTCGGATGTGGATGTGCTGTTGCTGGTGCCGCCACAGTTGGAGCACGTCCCTGCCCTGCAGGAGCGCGTGGGCGAATTCATCACCGCCTGTTGGGATTGCGGGCTGGAGATCGGCTCGTCGGTGCGCACGCCCGAACAATGCGCGCAGGAAGCACAGCGCGATGTGACGATCCAGACGGCGATGCTGGAATCGCGCCGTGTCTTTGGCCCCACACGCCTGGTGCAGGCCTTCCAGAAAGCCACCGACGCGGTGATGGACCCGGCGGCATTTCTGCGTGCCAAGACGCTGGAGATGTACCAGCGCCACATCAAGTACGAAGACACACCGTATTCGCTGGAGCCCAACTGCAAGGAAAGCCCAGGCGGCCTGCGCGACCTGCAGGTGCTGCTGTGGGTGGCCCGCGCGGCGGGGTATGGCCGCAGTTGGGCCGAACTGGCGACCAATGGCCTGATCACCAAGTTCGAGGCCAAGCAGATCGAGCGCAACCAGGCCACGCTGGCCACCATCCGGGCCTGGCTGCATGTGGTGGCCAACCGGCGCGAAGACCGTTTGGTGTTCGACCTGCAGACCCAACTGGCCGAACGCATGGGCCTGCAGGCGGGCCGCGGGCAGCGGGTGTCTGAGGCGCTGATGAAGCGCTACTACTGGACGGCCAAGGCGGTGGTGCAGCTCAACGAAATCGTGATGCAGGAAATTCAGGAGCGCATCGCCGGCTCGCGCGATGTGCCCATGAGGCCGCTGACCCCCGATTTCCTCGACCGCGGTGGGCTGCTTGAAGTGGCAAGCGACAACCTGTACCGGGAGCGGCCCTCGGCCATCCTGGAAACCTTCAGCCTGTATCAACGGACGGTGGGCATCAAGGGACTGTCGGCCCGCACATTGAGGGCCCTCTACAACGCCCGCAGCATGATGAACGGCGCGTTCCGACGCAACCCCGAGCACCGGCAACAGTTCCTGGACATCCTGCAGTACCCCGCAGGCGGCCAAACCCACACCCTGCGGCTGATGAACCAGACCAGCGTGCTGGGCCGAACGCTGTGGGTGTTCCGCCGCATCGTGGGCCAAATGCAGCACGACCTGTTCCATGTGTACACGGTGGACCAGCACATCCTGATGGTGGTGCGCAATGTGCGGCGCTTCTTCGTGCCCGAGCATGCGCTCGAATACCACTTCTGCTCCAACCTGGCCGCAGGCTTCGACAAACCCTGGGTGTTGGTGGTGGCCGCCTTGTTCCATGATGTGGCCAAGGGGCGCGGGGGCGACCACTCTCAACTCGGCAGCACCGAGGTGCGCCGCTTCTGCCGGGAACACGGCATCACCGCGCAAGACACGCAACTCATCGACTTTCTCGTGCGCGAGCACTTGACGATGAGCCGCATTGCGCAGAAAGAAGACCTGTCCGACCCTGACGTGATCCAGGCCTTCGCCAAGACCGTCAAGGATGTACGCACCCTCACGGCGCTGTACCTGCTGACGGTGGCCGACATCCGCGGCACCAGCCCCAAGGTTTGGAACGGTTGGAAAGGCAAGTTGCTGGAAGACCTGTTCCGCGCCACGCGGCGCGCGCTGGGCGGGGACAAACCCGGTGCGCAAGCAGAGATCGATGCCCGCAAGACCGAGGCCTTGAGCCTGCTGGCACTGGCCTCGCAACTGCCCGGCACCGAGAAGCCCTTGTGGGACACGCTGGAGGTGTCGTACTTCGCGCGCCATGAGGCCGCCGACCTGGCCTGGCATGCGCGTGCGCTGTGGCGCCACCTGCAGACCGAGCGCCCGGTGGTGAATGCGCGTGCGTCGGCCGTGGGCGAAGGCCTGCAGGTGCTGGTGTACAGCCCCGACCGCCCCGACCTGTTTGCCCGCATCTGCGGTTATTTCGACAACGCGGGTTTCAACATCCTGGACGCCAAGGTGCACACCACACGCACGGGTTACGCACTGGACACCTTTGAGGTGGTGCAGGCGCACGCCGGTTCGGGCCTCGGAGGCGGCACGGCGCACCGCGACCTGATTGCCCTGGTGGAACACCAGTTGGGAGCGGCGGTGTCGTCTTCCGAGCCCTTACCCGATCCGGCCCGCGGACGGCTTTCGCGCCGGGTGCGCAGCTTTCCCATCACACCGCGCATTTCGCTGCGCCCCGATGAACGCGGGCAGCGCTACCTGCTGTCGGTCAGCACCAGCGACCGTGCCGGCCTCTTGTATTCGATTGCCCGGGTGTTGGCGCAACACGGCATCAACCTGGAACTGGCCAAGGTGATGACGCTGGGCGAGCGGGTGGAGGACACCTTCGTGGTCACGGGCGACGCACTGCGACATTCGCGCACCCAACTGCAGATTGAGAGCGAACTGCTGGATGCCGCGGGTGCAGTGCGCACTGCGGTGGCCTGAACCGTGGCCGTTCGCATCCTGAAGGCCGAGGAGGCGCTGGCACAACTGCAGCGCTTCGATGCGGTGCTGGATGCGCGCTCACCTGCCGAATTTGCATTGGACCATCTGCCCGGCGCACAAAGCTGGCCGGTGCTGAACGATGATGAACGGCGCGAGGTGGGCACCCAGTACAAACAGGAGTCGGCCTTCGACGCCCGCAAGCGTGGCGCGGCCCTGGTGGCGCGCCGCATCGCGGCGTTGCTGGAGCAGCACGCCGGCGACAAGCCCCGGGAGTGGCAACCGCTGGTGTATTGCTGGCGCGGCGGACAACGCAGCGGCACCTTGGCCTGGTTTTTGGACCAGGTGGGGTTTCGCGTCACGCTGCTGCAAGGCGGCTACAAGGCCTTTCGCGCGGCGGTGCGCGAAGAACTGGCGGTGCTGCCCGGGCGCCTTCAGTTCGCGGTGATCGGCGGGCGCACCGGCAGCGGCAAAAGCCGGCTGCTGCAGGCGCTGGCCCTGCACGGCGCGCAGGTGCTGGACCTGGAGGCCTTGGCCTGCCACCGGGGGTCGGTGCTGGGGGCTTTGCCGGATGTGCCGCAGCCCTCACAAAAGCAGTTCGACAGCCGGGTGTGGCAAGCGCTGCGCGGCTTTGATGCCCTGCGCCCCGTGTTCGTGGAAAGCGAAAGCCGCAAGATTGGCGCGCTGCAGGTGCCCGAAGCCCTGATCCTGCGCATGCGCGGGCAGGGCCGGGTGTGCCTGGTGGACATGCCGCTGGCAGCCCGCGTGCAACTGCTGCTGGAAGACTACTCGCACTTTGAAGCGGATGTGGAGGGCTTTTGCGCACTGCTGCAGGGCATGGTGGAACTGCGCGGTCACGACACAGTGGCGCAGTGGCAGCGGTGGGCGTGGCAAGGGCAGTGGGCGCAGGTGTTCGAAGCCTTGGTGCGCGAACACTACGACCCGCTGTACCAGCGTTCGATGGACCTCAATTACGCGGGCCTGCCCGATGCGCTGCGGCTGCCGCTGACCGACGGAGGCGCACAGGCCCTGGATGAGGCCGCGCGGGACTTGATGGCCCAAGAAAAAACCCTGTGCGTGGCCGCACAGGGTTTGATCGAACCGACCGCATGAAGCTGCCTGAAGCTGGCTGAATTCACCTGAAGCCACCAGGTGCCGACTTCAGCCCACTGAAGTCACAAGGCAGCGCAGCTGCTCAGGCAGCAGACGGCATCAGCCCATGTGCAGGCCGCCGTTGCAGGAGAAGTCGGCCCCGGTGGTGAAACCGGAATCTTCACCGGCCAGCCAACCGACGATGGAGCCGATTTCCTCGGGTGTGCCCAGGCGCTTGACGGGGATGGTGGCCACGATCTTTTCCAGCACCTCGGGCAAGATGGCGCGAACCATGTCGGTGCCGATGTAGCCCGGGCTGACTGTGTTGACCGTCACGCCCTTGTTGGCCATCTCCTGGGCCAGGGCCATGGTGAAGCCGTGCATGCCAGCCTTGGCGGCCGAGTAGTTGGTCTGACCGGCCTGGCCCTTTTCGCCGTTGACGGACGAAATCTGGATGATGCGGCCCCAGCCCCGTTCGACCATGTCAGGCACCACCTGCTTGGTGACATTGAACATGGAGTTGAGGTTGGTGTCGATCACCGCATCCCAATCGTCGCGGGTCATCTTGAGGAACATGCGGTCGCGGGTGATACCGGCGTTGTTCACCAGCACATCGATGGGGCCGTGCGCGGCCTTGGCCTTCTGGAAGGCCTCAGTGGTGGACTCCCAATTGGACACATTGCCCACCGAGGCGTAGAAGGTGTAGCCCAGGGCCTTCTGCTCGGCCAGCCACTTGTCGAAATCACGCGTGGGGCCGCAACCGGCGATCACGGTGAAGCCGTCCTTGTGCAGGCGCTGGCAAATGGCGGTTCCGATGCCGCCCATGCCGCCGGTGACGTATGCAACTCTTTGACTCATGTTGGTCTCCTGACTCTAATGATGAGGGTGTCCCTCGGTTGTAAATGGGTTGATCAGCGCTCGATGGCCAGCGACACGCCCATGCCGCCGCCAATGCACAGGGCGGCCAGGCCCTTCTTGGCGTCACGGCGCTGCATTTCGTGCAGCAGAGTGACCAGAATGCGGCAACCGGATGCGCCGATGGGATGCCCGATGGCGATGGCGCCACCGTTGACATTGACTCGAGCCGGATCGATGTCGAGCGCTTTGTTCACGGCGCAGGCCTGTGCCGCGAAGGCCTCGTTGAGTTCGAACAGGTCCACATCCTGCGCCTTCCAGCCGGCGCGGGCCAGGGCCTTCTGCGATGCGGGAACCGGGCCCATGCCCATGGTGGCGGGGTCCAGGCCACTGGTGCCGAAGGAGGCGATGCGGGCCAGGGGCTTCAAGCCCAGGGCGGCGGCCTTGGCTGCGGTCATGACCATCACGGCGGCTGCGCCGTCGTTGATGCCTGAGGCGTTGCCGGCGGTGACGCTGCCGGCCTTGTCGAAGGCCGGACGCAGGCCTGAGAGGGCTTCGGCACTGGTCTTCTTGTTGATGAATTCATCGCTGTTGAAGACGATGGGGTCGCCCTTGCGCTGGGGGATGGTCACGCCGACGATTTCATCCTGGAACCGGCCGGCGTCCTGTGCCGCGCCGGCCCTCTGCTGAGAGGCCAGCGCCAGCGCGTCCTGCATGTCGCGCGTGATGCCGTGGGCCTTGGCCACATTTTCGGCCGTGATGCCCATGTGGTACTGGTTGTAGACATCCCACAGACCGTCGACGATCATCGTGTCGACCATCTTCCAGTCGCCCATGCGCTGACCGTCCCGGCTGTTCAGCAGCACATGCGGGCTGGCGCTCATGTTTTCCTGGCCACCGGCGATCACGATTTCGCTGTCGCCCCAGGCCACGGCCTGCGCGGCCAGCATCACTGCCTTCAGACCCGAGCCGCACACGGCGTTGATGGTCAGCGCCGGGGTTTCCTTGGCCAAGCCTGCCTTCATCATCGCCTGACGCGCAGGGTTCTGCCCCACGCCTGCGGCCAGCACCTGGCCCATGATCACCTCACCCACCTGATCAGTGGCCAGGCCTGTGCGGCGCAGCAGTTCAGCGATGACGATGCTGCCGAGTTCGGTGGCCGGCGTCTTGGCCAGTGTGCCGCCGAACTTGCCCACCGCGGTGCGGGTGGCCGCGACGATGACGATGTCTTGACTCATGGAAGTCTCCTGTTGGTGTGTGGCGAGCGGGGCGACTGCGATCAAGAGCAGGGCCGCGGGTACTCAATCAAGGGATGGAATGTGGTGGCGGATGGAATGGCTTGCGATGACGCCGCTCAAGCCTTCTGTTTGACATAGCGCCCGGGCGCGGGTTCGATGGCCTTGAACTGGCGGTTGCCGGGTGCCTTGGGTGCGGCCACCTTCTTGCCGCCGTGGGTGGCCAGCCACTTGGACCAATCGCTCCACCAGGAACCGGGGTGTTCCGTGGCGGCGTCGAGCCAACCTTCGGCACTGTCGGCCAGGCGGTCGTTGGTCCAGTAGTTGCGCTTGCCCTTGGCCGGCGGGTTGATCACGCCGGCGATGTGGCCTGAGGCGCCCATCACGAAGCGCTTCTTGCCCTTGATGATCTGCGTGCTGCGGTAGGCCGCATCCCAGGGCACGATGTGGTCTTCGCGCGAAGCGTACAGGTAGAACGGTGCCTTGATGGCACCCACATCCACCGACTCGCCGCAGGTGACGATCTGGCCCGGAACACGCAGTTCGTTGTTCAGGTACAGGTGGCGCAGGTACCAACAGTACATGGGCCCGGGCAGGTTGGTGCTGTCGGAATTCCAGTACAGAAGGTCAAAGGGCGGCGGGGTTTCGCCCTTGAGGTAGTTGCCCACCACATAGTTCCACACCAGGTCGTTCGGGCGCAGGAAACTGAAGGTGGCCGCCAGTTCCCCGCCCTTGAGCAGGCTGGGGCCGCTGGGGGCCTCGGCGCCGATGGTCATCTCGCGCATCTGCACCGAAGGCTCGTCGATGAAGATGTCCAGGATGCCGGTGTCGGAGAAGTCCAGCAGCGTGGTCAGCAGCGTGACGCTGGAGGCGGGCTGTTCACCACGGGCAGCCAAGACGGCCAGCGCAGTGGTCAGGATGGTGCCGCCCACACAGAAGCCCAGCATGTTGAACTGGTCCTTGCCGGTGATGGCCTGCACCACTTCGATGGCCTTGATGGGGCCTTCGGCGATGTAGTCGTCCCAGGACTTGGCGGCCAGGCTTTCGTCCGGGTTGCGCCAGCTGACCACGAACAAGCGGTGGCCCTGCTCCACCGTGTAGCGGATCACAGAGTTGTCGGGCTGCAGGTCCAGGATGTAGTACTTGTTGATGCAAGGCGGCACGAACAACATCGGACGCTCGTGGACCTGGGCCGTCAGCGGCTTGTATTCGATGAGCTGCATCAGCTCGTTTTCGAACACGACCGTGCCCTCGGTGGTGGCCACATTGCGGCCCACCTCGAAAACGGTTTCGTCGGTCTGGCTCATGTGGCCCTGACGGATGTCGGCCAAGAGCTGCTCCACCCCCTTGGCAATGCTCTGGCCCTGTGTGTCCAGCGCCTTCTGTTGGGCCTCGGGGTTGAGGGCCAGGAAGTTCGACGGGCTGGCCGCATCGATCCACTGCTGCACCGCAAAGCGCACGCGGGCCTTGGTCTTGGCATCGCCCTCCACCGCCTCGGCCATCTCCATCAGCGTGCGGGCATTGAGCAGGTAGGCCCGCGCGGTGAAGGCGGCCATGGGGTTGCGGCTCCAGGCGTCGGAGGAAAAGCGGCGGTCCTTGATGGGCGCCACGGGGTCGGCCTGGCCCAAGGCCTGGTTCCACAGCTGGGTCATTTCCTGCAGATAACTCTGCTGAACGCGGGCCATGTCCTGCATGGGCACGCTCAAGCCGGCCAGAGACTTGAAAGCGTCTCCAACGGCGTCTCCGAGGGCTTGGGCATTGCCGCCCATGTCGGTGAGGCTGGGTTTCGTCTTGGCCATTGCGGTCTCCTGCTAACGCCGCGCGGCGCGCTCAGGTCTGGCGCGTCCCGCATCCCCGGTGCTCTTGAGCCCGAATCCCCACACTCTAGCCGGGCAATCTTTCCGGCGGATGACGGGTACGGGCTCCCCCTGTTGACAATCCAGGTTTGAGCGGCCGTACCGGCCGCCGGTCTTGCCTGGAGCGTTTCTCATGTATCTCGTGGCCATCGCCTGGATGTATGTCGTGCTGATGATGGCCATCGTGGAAGCCTTGTCACCGCAAGGCACCGTGCTGGGCGCGTTTTTTACCTTCGCGCTGTACGGCCTTCTGCCCATGGGCATCGTGATGTACCTGATGGGAACCCCCATGCGCCGCCGCGCCCGCATTGCCGAATCCTCAGGCCCGGCGCCAGATGCTGGCGGCCAGCCGACCGGTGAGCCCGTCGCGCCGGAAAGAAAAGAACCGTGAAGCGTCGCTGACGGTGCACAAGGCGCTGGCCGTGATGGAGCCCACCCCCATCCGCTGAAGGCGGTCCTGGGCCAGGCCGGCGAGGTCGGCGTGCCAGCGCTGGCTGCCGTCAGGGCGCGGGGTGTGATTGAAGCGCCGGCCCGGTTGGGCCGCAGTCGCGTCAAAGGCCTGCAGCACATCGGCGCCCACTTCGAATGCCGCAGGGCCGATGCATGGCCCCAGCCAAGCCAACACTTCGCAGGCCGTGCAGTTGGCCGCCCTGCACAGCGCCTGTACCGTGGCCTCCAACACGCCGGCAGCCAGTCCGCGCCAGC
>CAMCTE010000098.1 GCA_945878385.1 Azohydromonas lata NBRC 102462
GAGGTACTGCCCTTGCGTGAAGCCGAACGATTGGCGCAGATGGGGCGGCACCTCGAAGGTGACGATGACGGCCTCGCTGGTGTCGGGCTCGATGCGGCGCACGGTGAGGTCGTGGAACAGCGGGGCAGAGGCACTCATATCGGCTTGAAGTGTTCGAAGGGTTCGCGGCAGGCGCGGCAGCGGTACAGGGCCTTGCAGGCGGTGGAGCCGAAGGCCGACAGCCGCTCGGTGTCGCGGCTTTCGCAGCGTGGGCAGGCCACGACCTCGCGCCGCACGATGCGGATGGGAACAGCGCCGTCCAAAGCCTGCTGGATGTGGCCGGGGGGCGCTATGCCGTAGGCCTTGAGCTTGGCGCGGCCTTCGGCCGTGATCCAGTCGGTGGTCCAGGCGGGTGCGCGGCGCAGTTCGGTGCGCACCTGCTCGAAACCGGCGGTGTGCAGGGCTTCGCGCACAGCCGCTTCGATGGCCTCGGTGGCGGGGCAGCCCGAATAAGTGGGCGTGAGCCACACGGTGAGTTCACCCTGCGCATGCCGCACCTCGCGCACGATGCCCAGGTCGCACACCGACAGGGCGGGCACCTCGGGGTCGAGCACCTGCTGCAGCACGGCCCAGGCGCGGGTCTCGGGTTCGCCGATGCCGGGCAGGCCCTGGGTGTCGATCACGCCCACGGCATAGCCAGGCCCGCCGAGGTCCAGCGGAATCACCGGTGTGGCGGGCAACTCCCTCACCAGGCAGCCCCCGGGTGAGCACGCTGCAGGCTCTGCATCTCGGCCAGCAGGTAGCCCATGTGTTCGGAGTGCACGCCGCGGCGGCCGGTGCTGCGAAACGGCGTGGCCTTGGGCGCTTGCAGCGTGGCTTCGGCCAGCACGGCCTGCACCTCGGTTTCCCAAGCGGTGCGCAACTCGCTGGCGCGCGGGCCCAGGCCCTTGGCAGCGGCGGCTTCGTCGATGGCGTCGTCTTCGAACAACTCGGGCACAAAGGGCCACAGCCGTTCGAGCGCGCGCTGCGTACGCGCGTGCGATTCGTCGGTGCCGTCACCCAGGCGCACCACCCAATCGCCGTTGTGCTGCTGGTGGTAGCGGGCTTCCTTCACCGCCTTGGCGGCGATGGCGGCCAACTCTTCATCTTGGGATTGCGCCAGCTTCGTCCAGGCCTGCTTGAGCCAAGTGGCCACCATCAGGTTGCGCAGCACGGTGAAGGCGAAGTCGCCCGGGCGGTTGCGGCGGTGGGTGGCGTCCTCGGCGGTGTTGGGCAGTTCGCAAAGCGTGGGGTTGAGAAAGTCGCGCTCCTCGCGCAGATAGGCCAGTTGGTCTTCGTCGAAGGCCAGGCCGCCGGCGCGGGCGTGCAACTGGCCCGCGTGGGTGAGCAGGGCGCGAGACTGGCCCACCAGGTCGAGTGACATGTTGGTCAGGGCAATGTCTTCTTCAAGTGCCGGCGCATGGCCGCACCATTCGGATAGCCGTTGGGCCAGGATGAGGGCGGTATCCGCCAGGCGCAGCACATACTGCACATCGGCCGAGGGCTTGAGGGTGATGGAGGTCATGGGGTCGCCTGGCAGGCCTCACATGTGGTCGACAGAATCGGGCAAGGAGTAGAAGGTGGGGTGCCGGTACACCTTGTCTTCCATGGGGTCGAAGTACATGTCCTTGTCGCGCGGGTCGCTGGCGGTGATGTCGCTGGCCTTCACCACCCACACGCTGGAGCCTTCCTGGCGCCGGGTATAGACATCGCGCGCCATCTGCACGGCCATCGGTGCGTCGGGCGCATGCAGGCTGCCGCAGTGCTTGTGGTCCAGGCCGGCGCGGCTTCTGACGAAGACTTCCCAGAGAGGCCATTCGTTGGCCCCCCGGCTGGCTTCGCCACCCGACCCCCCGTGGGTGTTGGCGCGACCGCCTTGGGACGGCCCGGCGCCGGCCGCGCTTGGCTTCGATGGAGACTCATTCGCGCTCATGCGGCCTCCTGCTTCGTGGCTTGCTTGCGGGCGTGGGCCAGTGCGGCCTCGCGCACCCAGGCGCCCTCTTCCCAGGCGGTCACGCGGGTGGCCAGGCGCTCTTTGTTGCAGGGGCCGTTGCCGCCCACCACGCTCCAGAACTCGCTCCAGTCGATGGCACCGAAGTCGTGGTGGCCACGCTCCTCGTTCCACTTCAGGTCAGGGTCGGGGAAAGTGACGCCCAACACCTTGGCCTGTTCGACCGCGGCGTCGATGAACTTCTGGCGCAGCTCGTCGTTGGACACCCGCTTGATGCCCCAGCGCATGCCCTGCGCGCTGTTGGGGCTGTCGGCGTCGTGCGGGCCGAACATCATGATGCTGGGCCACCACCAGCGGTTCACCGCGTCCTGCACCATGGCGCGCTGGCCATCGGTACCCTCGCGCATCATGGTCAACAGGGCGTCGAAGCCCTGGCGCTGGTGGAAACTTTCCTCGCGGCAGATGCGGATCATGGCCCGCGCGTAGGGGGCGTAGCTGCAGCGGCAGATGGGCACCTGGTTCATGATGGCCGCACCATCCACCAGCCAGCCGATCACGCCCACATCGGCCCAGGTGAGCGTGGGGTAGTTGAAGATGGAGCTGTACTTGGCCTTGCCGCTGTGCAGGGCTTGAAGCATCTGGTCGCGGCTGATGCCCAGCGTTTCGGCGGCGGAATACAGGTACAGGCCGTGGCCGGCTTCGTCTTGAATCTTGGCCAGCAGGATGGCCTTGCGCTTGAGCGTGGGCGCGCGCGTCACCCAATTGCCTTCGGGCAGCATGCCCACGATTTCCGAATGCGCATGCTGGCTGATTTGGCGAATCAGGGTCTTGCGGTAATCCTCGGGCATCCAGTCCTTGGCCTCGATGAATTCGCCGGCATCGATGCGCTCGTCAAAGCGCTCCTGCAGCACGGCTTCCTCGGCGGTGCGGATGGTCTTGCGGGCTTCGGGTGCCTGCGTGTCCATGGATTGGGTGTACATGATGACTCCTTGAATTACTTGGGGCGGCGGTCGAACACGCGACGCGCCTTGCCCACCTCGGTGCGCTTGATGCTGCCGGGTGCCAGCACCACCACGCGGGTTGAAATACCCACCAGGGTCTTGATCCGGTGGTTGACCCACCGAGAGATTTCTTCCATCTGCGAGCCCGACACACTGCCGTGCTGCGGCTGCAGTTCGGTGTGCACCTCCAATTCGTCGAGGATGCCGTCGCGGCTGACATGAATTTCATACTGGCCCGACAGGTGGTCGTGCGCCAGGATGATTTCCTCGATCTGCGTGGGAAACACATTCACGCCGCGGATGATGAGCATGTCGTCGCTGCGGCCGACGATCTTGCCCATGCGGCGGAAAGAACGGGCCGTGGGCGGCAGCAGGCGCGTGAGGTCTCGGGTGCGGTAGCGAATGATGGGCAGGGCTTCCTTGCTCAGGGACGTGAACACCAGTTCGCCCTCGCTGCCGTCGGGCAGCACTTGGCCGGTTTCGGGGTCGATGATCTCGGGGTAGAAGTGGTCTTCCCAGATCACCGGGCCGTCTTGCGTTTCCACGCATTCGCTGGCCACGCCCGGCCCCATCACTTCGCTCAGGCCATAGATGTCCACCGCCTTGATGTCGGCGTTGCGCTGAATGTCCGCGCGCATGGCCTCGGTCCAGGGTTCGGCGCCGAAGATGCCGATCTCCAGCGACGATTCGCGCGGGTCCATGCCCAGCTTTTGAAAGTGCTCGATGATGACCTGCATGTAGCTGGGGGTGACCATGATCACCCGCGGCTTGAAGTCGGTGATGAGCTGAATCTGTTTTTCGGTTTGCCCGCCGCTCATGGGTATCACGGTGCAGCCCAGGCGCTCCACGCCGTAATGCGCGCCCAGCCCACCGGTGAACAGGCCGTAGCCGTAGGCCACCTGCACGATGTCGCCGGGGCGCGTGCCGGCTGCGCGTATGGAGCGGGCCACGAGGTCCGCCCAATTCGAGATGTCCTGCTTCGTGTAGCCCACCACCGTGGGCTTGCCGGTGGTGCCCGATGAGGCGTGGATGCGCACCACCTGTTCGCGCGGTACGGCAAACAGACCGAAGGGGTAGTGGTCGCGCAGGTCCTTCTTGGTGGTGAAGGGGAACTTCGCCAGATCGGCCAGGGACTTGCAATCCGAGGGGTGCACGCCCTGGGCATCGAAGGCCTGCCGGTAATGCGGCACATGGTCGTAGGCGTGCTGCAGGGTCCACTGCAGGCGCTTCAATTGCAGCGCTGCGATTTCATCGCGGCTGGCCCGCTCGATGGGGTCCAGTTCGCTGGGTGCGGGCGGGCGGATGTCCACCATGGTCGTTTGTCTCCGAATGTGTTCTTTTGCAGGGGCTGACAAGGATGGCCAAAGCGCTGGGCTCAGCCCACCAGCGGCTTGCCCTTCATCGTGTAGGAGCGCCCCCGAAACAGCGCCACGCGCTGCTGGGCCTGGTTGAGAACCTCCACGTCATACACGCCGGTGCGGCCGGTCTTGCTTTGTTCAATGCACACGGCGCTGAGCACGTCGCCCTTGCGCGCCGGCGCCACGAAGCTGATGTCAAAACCCGAGGCCACGGATATTTCGTTGTAGGCGTTGCAGGCAAAGGCGAAGGCGCTGTCGGCCAGGGTGGCAATGAAACCACCGTGGCAAGTGGCGTGGCCGTTGAGCATCCAGCCTTGCACCGTCATGGTGGCGGTGGCCGAACCGGGGCCGACCTCGCTGATGGCGATGCCCATGTGGGCCGTGGCCTGATCGTCGCGCAGCATGGCTTCGCGCACGCGCGCAGCCACGGCCAGGGCTTGTTCGTCGGGGGTTGCAGCAGACATCGCGCAGGCCTTGAGAATTTCAGGGATTCAGGGATTAGCGGTCGGTGAACACCGGCGCGCGCTTGGCCAGAAAGGCCGCCATGCCTTCTTGGCAATCGTGCGCTGTGGCCAACTCAGACTGCAGCCGCCCCTCTTCGCTGAGCGCGCCCTCCAGGCTCAGCTGCTGAGCCCCGTCAATGGCCAAGCGCGTGGCCACCAGGGCTTTGACCGGCATGGCCGCCAGACGCGCGGCCAGGGCCTGCACCGTGGGCATCAAATCGGCCTCAGGCACGCACTGCCAGATGAGGCCCAGTGTTTTGGCCTGTGCGGCACCCAGCTTGTCGGCCGTCAGCGCCAGGCCGAGCGCCGTGGCGCGGCCCACCAGGCGCGGCAGCAACCAAGTGCCACCGCAATCGGGCACCAGGCCGATCTTGGCGAAGGCCTGGATGAACGAGGCCGATTCGGCTGCGATCACGAGGTCGCAACCCAGGGCCAGATTCGCGCCCGCACCTGCGGCCACGCCATTGACCGCCGCGATCACCGGAACCGGCATGCGGCTGACCTGCAAGGCCAGGGGCTTGTAGTGTTCGGCCACCAGGTCGCCCACGCCAGGGGCCTGTTCGCCCATCACCTCAGCCAAGTCCTGCCCGGCGCAGAAACCGCGGCCTGCACCCGTGAGCACCACGCAGCGCACGCTGGGTGTGGCGGCGGCCTCAGCCAGCGCCGCGCGCAGCGCCTGGTGCATGGGCACGGTGAAGCTGTTCAGAGCCTGCGGGCGGTTGAGCGTGATGGTGCGCACGGCCCCGTCGTCTTGAACCAGGACAGGGGCTTCGGCTGCAGCGTTGGCGTGGGTCATGGGGTGTTCGGAAAAAGGGCAAAAGGGCAAAAGGGCAAAAGGGCTGAAGGGCTGAAGGGCTTGAGTGGCTGAAACAGGGGCGCGGGTTGTGCGTGTCAGACCTCTATCGTATAGTTTACCGACCGGTCGGTCAATTAATGGATTCTTCCCATGCCCTGCTACTCCCTGGACGGTCTGAGCCCCGTGGTGCATCCCACGGCCTTCGTGCATCCCAGCGCCGAATTGATCGGCGATGTCTGGGTGGGCGCCCACTGCTACATCGGCCCGCTGGCCAGCCTGCGGGGTGACTTCGGCCGCATCGTGGTGCGCGAGGGCGCCAATGTGCAGGACACCTGCGTGATGCACGCCTTCCCGGGCAAAGACTGCGTGGTGGAGGTGGACGGCCACATTGGCCACGGTGCCGTGCTGCATGGCTGCACCGTGGGCCGCAATGCCCTGGTAGGCATGAATGCGGTGGTGATGGACGAAGTGGAAGTGGGTGAATCCAGCATCGTGGCCGCAGCTGCCTTCGTGCGGGCAGGCCTGAAGGTGCCGCCGCGGTCGCTGTTGGTGGGCTCGCCGGCCAAGGTGGTGCGCACGCTCAGCGACGACGAGGTGCGTTGGAAATCTCAGGGCACGCAGGTGTACCAGGCGCTGGCCCGCCGCTGCCGCGCCAGCCTGGTGCCGGTGCAGCCACTGACCGCAGCCGATGAAGGCCGTGCGCGCTTCACTTCGGCGCAACTCACCGCGGGTTCGGGTGAAGCCGAAATGGGGCTCAAACCCCTGGTGGAAGTGAAGCGGGGTTAGAAGCGAGGTTAGAAGCGGGGCCAAAAGCTGAGTTGAGCCGGGCAATGGGCGGCCGAACCTGCCACAGGCTTCAGTACAAAAGCCGCACCAAGCCCAATGCCACTGAAGGCACGAACAGCGTGAGCAGCAGGCGCAGCGCGTCCCAAACCAGGAAGGGCCACACGCCTCGGTAGGTTTCCCCCATGGGCACCTCGCGCGCGAGATTGTTCACCACATACACACACAGGCCCACGGGCGGGGCGGTCATGCCGATGCCCACCGTCATCAGCACCAGGATGCCGAACCAGATGGCCTTCATCTCGGGGGTGAGCCCCCACAGGTCCAGGCCCATGATGGTGGGAAAGAGCACGGGTATGGTCAGCAGCATCATGGACAGTTCGTCCATCACGCAGCCCAGCAGCACATAGAAGGCCAGCACCGCGCCCACCACGAACAAGGGCGACACCTGCAGCCCACCCACCCACTGCGCCAAAGCGGCCGGCAACTGGGTCAGCGCCAGGCTGGCGTTCATCATGTCCGCCCCGAGGAAGATCATGAAGACCATGGCACTCGTTTCGGCCATGCCCAGGAAGCTGCGCTTGATGCCCGCCAGGTCCAGTTCACGCTGGGCCACGCCGGTGATGAAGGTGGCCACCGCGCCCACGGCCGCGCCTTCGGTGGGCGAGAAGACACCGCCATAGATGCCGCCGAACACCAGCGCGAAGATGAGCACGATGGGCCAGACGCCCCACAGCGCGCGCGCCCTTTCGGCCCAGGCCACCGCCGCCGTGGGCGGCGCCAAATCAGGCCGCGCGCGACACACCAATGCCAGCACCACGATGTAGCCCAAGAGGGCCAACAGACCCGGCACCAGGGCCGCAGCAAAGAGCTTGGCGATGTTCTGCTCGGTGAGGATGGCATAGACCACCAACGGCACCGAAGGCGGAATGAGGATGCCCAGCGTACCGCCGGTGGCCAGCGTGGCCGTGCTCAGGCGCCCGGCATAGCCATGGGCCTTCATCTGCGGGTAGGCCACCTGGGTAATGGTGGCGGTGGTGGCCACCGCCGAGCCGCACACCGCGCCAAAGGCGCCTGCGGCCAAGAGCGAGGCCATGCCCAGGCCGCCACGGATATGCCCCACCAGGGCCGCCGCCGCGCGGAACAAGGCGCGGCTGAGGCCGCCCTGCGTGGCGAACTGCCCCATCAGCAGGAACAGCGGAATGACGCTGAGGTCGTACACCGTGAGCCGCGCCACCGCGGTGCCCTTGAGTTGGTTGAGCAGCGCCGCTTCGCTGGTCAAGGCCCAATAGCCCAGGGCGCCGGGGATGAACATGGCCACCGCGATGGGCACGCGCAGGCCCATCAAGGCCAGCATGCCGGCGAACATCAGCACACCGATGGTGGCGCCGCTCATGCGTGACCTGAAGACACCCGGTGGCCGGCCGCCAGCAGCATGGCCTGCCACAGCGCCACCAGCGCCGCCAACAGCAGGCCCGGCGCCAATCCCGCATAGGCCCACCACATCGGCAAGCCCAGGATCATCGTCTGTTCGAAGGCCCCGTGCACCGAGACCGCACCCACCACCGTGCGCCACGCAAGCAGCAGGCACATCACGGCCATCAGCACGCAGCCGGCGGCGTCGAGCAACCACTGCGTGCGTTGGGGAACGCCTTGGGTGAAGAAATCCACGATGATGTGCGCGCGCTGCAGTTGGCACCAAGGCAGGCACAGCGAGATGCACAGCGCAATGCCCATCTGCGTGATTTCCACATCCCCCACCACCGGCCGCGAAAGCAGGTAGCGCCCGGCAATACTGAACACCGACACACCCGCCACCAACAGGCCCACCAACGCCCCGGCCAGGGCGAACCATTGGGCCAGGCGCCGCAACAGCAGGTGCACAGGCCAGCCTTACTTGCGGAACTTGGCGAGCAAATCGCGCGCCTCGGCCAGCAGGGCCTTGCCGTTGGCGCCGCGCTTGTCCATGTCGGCCATCCACTCGTCGTACAACGGTGCGGAGGCCTTCATCCAGTTGTCGAGCTCCGACCCCG
Source organism: Azohydromonas lata NBRC 102462 (assembly GCA_945878385.1). Lineage (GTDB taxonomy): Bacteria > Pseudomonadota > Gammaproteobacteria > Burkholderiales > Burkholderiaceae_C > RFTU01. The sequence goes on from CAMCTE010000098.1 coordinate 8,444, forward strand.
GGATGGTGTGGAAGGTGTTGCCGCGGTCCTGCGCGGCCTTGCGGCCCGCGGCCTGGCTGTTGTCCCAGGTCTTGCCCACCTGCTGGCTCAAGGCCGCACCGCTGTTGTTGTCGATCACCTTCTTCAGGTCTGCGGGCAGGCTGTCGTACTTGGCCTGGTTCATTGCGAAGACGAACACCGCGCTGTACAGAGCGGGCCGGGCCGGGTCGGTTTCGCTGTGGAACTTCACCAGTTCATGCAGTTTGAGAGAAGGCATGACCTCCCAGGGCAAGAGGAAGCCGTCGATCGTGCCCTTGCTCACCGCGTCGGGAATGGCCGGCAGGGGCATGCCCACTGGCGTGGCGCCCAGCGAGGCCAACAGCTTGTTGGTTTGGCGCGTGGGCGCGCGCATCTTCAAGCCCTTGAAGTCGGCCAGGGTCTTCACTGGCTTGCCGCTGGTGTGCACATAGCCTTCGTCGTGCACCCAGGTGGCCAGCAGCTTGGTGCCGGGGAATTCCTTGAGCGAATGCTTGTTCATGTACACCCAAGCGGCCTGCGCGCCCACTTCGGCCGAATTGCACATGAAGGGCAGTTCGAAGACCTCGGTGCTGGGGAAGCGCCCGGCGGTGTAGCCCGGCAGCGTGACCACCAGGTCGTCCACTCCGTCCTTGACGCGGTCCACCAACTGCGCGGGCGTGCCGCCGCCGCTCATGCCCGGCAGGATCTGACACTTCAGCCGGTTGTTCGATTCCTTGGCCACCTTTTCGCACCAGGGGCCGATCACCTGCACCGAGGCCATGGCCTGCGGATTCCAGAAGTGGTGCAGCTTGAGCGTCACTTCCTGGGCCAGGGCAGGGCTGGCAGTGGCCGCGGCGGCTGCAGCGGTGACCCACGCGGCGGCGCGGGCGAAAGCGCCGCGCATGCGCTTGGTGAGGACGGAGTGTTTGCTGGGCCGGCGGCGCAGCGGGCCGTGGGCAAGCGGTTGTCGAGCGGTCATCGTCGTCTCCTAGGCTGTGGGCCCAGCCCCGACAGGGCCGGCGCAGCCTCAGAGGATAGGCCAAGCAAGCCCACACCCAGGTGCGGGCAACTACTCAAGCCGACAAGAATGCGCGCCCTTATTCGGGCCAGCGCCAATCCAACTGGCGAATCATCCGCCGCCGTTCGGTGTTGGACATGGCCGACAGATTCAGCAGCGCCAACGCCAAGTCGTCGTCGTCACAGTAAAGGAAGGCCAAGGGGACGCCCAACTCCAGCGCCAGCAGCCGTGCCGTGGCGATAGGCGGT
>CAMCTE010000099.1 GCA_945878385.1 Azohydromonas lata NBRC 102462
GAATCGTTCGGCTTCACGCAAGGGCAGTACCTCACCCTGCGCAAGACCATCGACGGGCAAGACCTGCGCCGTTCGTATTCGATCTGTGCCGGTGTGGACGACGGTGAATTGCGCGTGGGCGTGCGCAAGGTTCGGGGCGGCGTGTTCTCCAATTGGATCAACGAACACCTGCGGCCCGGCCAGCAGATCAGCGTCATGGCCCCGCAGGGCCGCTTCTTCGTTCCGCTGGATGCCCAGGCCCAGCGCCACCATCTGGGCATTGCCGGCGGCAGTGGCATCACGCCCATCCTGTCCATTCTCAAGACGGTGATGGTGCGCGAGCCGCACTCGCGCTTCACCCTCATCTACGGCAACCGGGCGCTGCGCAGCACCATGTTCAAGGAGGAACTCGAAGACCTCAAGAACCGCTGGATGCAGCGTGTGGTCCTTCATCATGTGTTCTCCGACGAGCCGACGGATTCCCCGCTGAACATGGGCCTGATGAACCGCGACAAGATCGGCGACTTCCTGCGCACCGTGGTGCCGGCTTCATCCATCGACCATGCCTACATCTGCGGCCCCTTCCAGATGAACGATGAGGCCGAGGCCGCCCTGCAGGCCGCAGGCGTGGCCGAGGAACGCATCCACATCGAGCGCTTCGGTGTGGCCCAGGCTCCGGGCGCGGCGGCCGCGCAGGGTGCCGCCGCCGTGATGCACCAGGCCCAACCGGGTGATGCAGAAAAGGCCCGCATCGTCATCGTGCGCGACGGCCTGCGGCGCGAGATCGAATTCCGCAAGGATCAACCCAGCATACTGGACGCGGCCTCGGCTGCGGGCCTGGAAGTACCGTTTTCCTGCACCTCGGGCGTATGCGGTACCTGCCGCTGCAAGGTGGTGGAAGGGCAGGTGCGCATGGAGCGCAATTTCGCGCTCGACAAGAAGGAAGTGGAGGCCGGTTTCGTGCTTTCTTGCCAGGCCCACCCGCTCACCGAGCGTGTGGTGTTGAGCTTCGACGAGCGCTGAAGCCCACCACCGCCAACGCCCTCATGGCCCGACCACGCGCTGCCACCTACGACGACCAGCGGGATCGCATCCTGCACCAGGCCGCGGAGCTGTTTGCCCTGCAGGGCTATGGTGGCACCAGCATGAACGAGGTGGCGCAGGCTTGTGGTGTGAGCAAGGCGGCGCTGTACCACTATGTGCGCGACAAGTCTGAATTGCTGATGCTGATCGTGCTGACCCATGTGGGGCGCCTGGAGCATCTCACCGAGCAGGTGTTGGCCGAAGCAGCCCCGCCTGAAGAACGCCTGCGCCGCCTGATCCTGCGCTTTGTGGACGAATACGCCGGCTCGCGCCACGAACACCGGGTGCTGACCGAAGATGTGAAGTTCCTGGGCCCGCAGGAGCAGCAGCAGGTGGTGGCTGCGCAGCGCCGCGTGGTGCAGGCCTTTGCCGAAGTGGTGCGCGAGATCCGGCCCGAACTGGCCGAGGCCGGGCTGCACAAGGCGCTGACCATGCTGCTGTTCGGCATGATCAACTGGATGTTCACCTGGCTGCGCCCCAGCGGCGCCATCACCCACGACCAGATGGGCGACATGGTGGCTGCGCTGTTCTTCGGTGGGCTGGGTGCGGTGCAGGCGCAGCCCTCCGTCCCCGTACCCTGTGCACCACCCAAGCGACAACCCTCACCGCGCAGCCGCAAGCGCGCGGTATCCTGAGCACGCGGTTCATAAAACACTGTGATTTCTCACTCCCACAACCGAAAAAGGAGACATGCGATGAAATTGTTGAAGTCCCTCTTGGCCGCCGCGTTGGCCACCGCTGCACTGGCCGCGCACGCCGACATCACGGTGGGCGTCACCGTCTCGGCCACCGGGCCGGCCGCCTCGCTGGGCATCCCCGAGAAGAACACCATCGACCTGATGCCCAAGCAAATTGGCAAGATGAAGGTCAACTATGTGGTGCTCGATGATGCGTCGGACACCACCGCGGCGGTGACCAACGCCCGCAAGCTGATCACTGAACACAAGGTGGATGTGATCATCGGCTCCACCACCACCCCGAATTCCTTGGCCATGATTGATGTGGTCAGCGAAAGCCAGACGCCGATGATCTCCATGGCCGCATCGGCGCGCATCGTGGAGCCGGTGGATGCCAAGAAGCGCTGGGTCTTCAAGACCCCGCAGAACGACATCATGATGGCCATCGCCATTGCCCAGCACATGGCCAACAGCGGCATCAAGAGCGTGGGCTTCATCGGTTTTGCCGATGCCTACGGCGAAGGCTGGCTGCAGGAATTCCAGAAGGCCGCCGGCATCAAGAGCCTGAGCGTGGTGGCCGTGGAGCGCTACAACCGCACCGACACCTCAGTCACCGGTCAGGTGCTCAAGCTCACCAGCGCCCGCCCCGATGCGGTTCTCATCGCCGGTTCAGGCACGCCTGCGGCCCTGCCGCAGAAGTCGCTGCGCGAGCGTGGCTACACCGGCAAGATCTACCAGACGCATGGCGTGGCCAACAACGACTTCCTGCGTGTGGGGGGCAAGGATGTCGAAGGCACCGTCCTGCCGGCGGGCCCGATGCTCGTGGCCGCGCAACTGCCGGCCGACCATCCGGTGCGCAAGAGCGCGCAGGCCTATGTCAGCGCCTATGAAGCGAAGTACGGCAAGGGCAGTGTGTCCACCTTCGGCGGCCACGGTTGGGATGCTGGCCTGCTGATGGAGCGTGCCGCCACCGAAGCGCTGAAAAAGGCGCAACCCGGCACGCCCGCCTTCCGCGCCGCGCTGCGCGACGCCCTGGAAGGCGTGAAGGAGTTGCCGGGCGCACACGGCATCTTCAACATGTCCTCCGGTGACCACAATGGCCTGGACCAGCGTGGCCGCGTGATGGTGACCATCAGCAACGGCACCTGGAAGTACATCGGCGACTGAACCCGAGCGATTGACTGCACCGCGCGGCACGCCCGCGCTTTTTCAAGACAGCGGCCCCGGTGGTCACCTGCCGGGGCTGCGTCGTTTCAGACAGTTCGATTTGGTTTGAGATTGCATATGAGCACCCCTTCTGTTCTCCAAAGTTTCATCGCCGGCCAATGGGTTGGCCAACAACCCGCAGCCGCCCTGCGCAGCGCCATCAATGGTCAGGTGGTGGCCCACACCCACGCGGAAAGTCTAGACTTTGCAGCGGCCGTGCACCACGCACACTCGGTGGGCGTGCCTGCACTGCTGAAGACGGATTTCCAGCAGCGCGCGGCCATCCTCAAGGCCCTGGCGAAGTACCTGGGCAGCCGCAAGGAAGAGCTCTATGCCATCTCGGCCCACACCGGTGCCACCCGCACCGACAGTTGGGTGGACATCGAAGGCGGCACGGGCACCTTGTTTGCCTATTCCAGCATCGGCAGCAGCGAACTGCCCTCAGGCAATCTGGTGCACGAAGGCCCGGTGGTCAGCCTGGGCAAGAGCGGCCAGTTCGTGGGCACGCACATCCTGGCGCCGCGCCGCGGCCTGGCGGTGCACATCAATGCCTTCAACTTCCCGGTGTGGGGCCTGCTGGAGAAGTTCGCACCCGGCTTTCTGGCCGGCCAGCCTTGCATCGGCAAACCTGCCACCGCCACCAGCTACCTCACCGAGGCCCTGGTGCGCATGATGATGGAATCGAAGCTGCTGCCTGAAGGCAGCATCCAACTGGTGATTGGCGGCACCGGCGACCTGCTGGACCGACTCAACGGCCAGGACATGGTCACCTTCACCGGCAGTGCCGACACCGCGGCCATGCTGCGCGCACGGCCGCACCTGTTGAAGCACGGCGTCCCCTTCAATGCCGAAGCGGACTCTCTGAACTGCGCCATCCTGGCTGGTGATGTGACCCCCGACGACCCCGAGTTCGACCTCTTCGTCAAGGAAGTGGCGCGCGAGATGACGGTCAAGGCCGGCCAGAAATGCACCGCCATCCGCCGCGCCATCGTGCCGCGCCGGCACTTGGACGCCGTGGCCCAGCGCTTGCGCGACCGCTTGGCCAAGGTGGTGGTGGGCGACCCGGCGCTGGAAGGCGTGAAGATGGGGGCCTTGGCCTCCAAGGCCCAGCAATCCGATGTGGCAGACCGCGTGCGCCAGCTGTTGGCCGCGCCGCACATGAGCCGGGTCTTCGGTGAACCAGACGGTTTTGCACCGCGCGGCGAAGGCGTGGCCGACGGCGCCTTCTTCAGCCCCACGCTGCTGGCCTGTGCACGGCCGCTGGAGGTCAGCGAGGTGCATGACATCGAGGCCTTCGGCCCGGTGAGCACGCTACTGCCCTATGACGATCTCGATGAGGCCATGGCACTGGCTGCGCGCGGGCAGGGCAGCCTGGTGGGCTCACTCATCACGAAAACGCCGGCCGTGGCCGCGCGCGTGGTGCCGCAGGCCGCAGCCCTGCATGGCCGCATCCACATCCTGGACGCGAAGTCTGCGCCCGAGTCCACCGGCCACGGATCGCCCTTGCCTCACCTCAAGCATGGCGGCCCAGGCCGCGCCGGCGGTGGCGAAGAGTTGGGCGGTATCCGCGCGGTGAAGCACAACCTGCAGCGCAGCGCCCTGCAAGGCTCACCCGACATGGTGATGGCCGTGACCGGTGAATATGTGCGCGGCGCCACGCTGATCGAAACCGACACGCATCCGATGCGCAAGGCCTTCGAAGACCTGCAGATTGGCGAGAGCCTGTTGACCGAGCCGCGCACCATCAGCGCTGCCGATGTGCAGGCCTTCGGCGACCTCACCGGCGACACCTTCTACATGCACTTCGATGAAGAAGCCGCCAAGGCCTCGCCCTTCGGCCAACGCATCGCGCACGGCTATCTGGTGCTCAGCGCGGCCGCAGGCCTGTTCGTGTGGACGGCCCCCGGCCCCCTGCTGGCCAACTACGGCCTTGACACGCTGCGCTTCACCAAGCCCGTGGCCCTGGGCGACACCATCCGCGCGCGGTTGACGGCCAAGCGCAAGATCGACCGGCTGAAGGTGGGCGCCGACGGCAAGGGGCAGGGCGTGGTGGCGTGGGATGTGGAAGTCACCAACCAAAGCGGCGAGGTGGTGGCCAGCTACGACATCCTCACGCTGGTGGCCAAGCGTTGAAAGCAGGGTTTCAGTGGGCCGCAGCCTTCGGGGTGACCAACTCCCGCAGGATCGGTGAAGCAAAGATTCCATCCAGCGGCCTGAACCCTGTGCGTATTCCGCTTTGGAAACTCTCGAAGGCCGATCGCATCAGCTGGTGCCGGCTGCCGTCCATGCTCTGGGCCACCAACCGCGCCAGGTCGGTGTTCAGGTGCACGCCCATGTCCATGTAGCGCTGGGCCAGTTGGGTGAAATTGGCGGTATCAAAGCGCAGCAGGTCCGCTTGTACGCTGGCCATCTCGGCAGAGTCCTCGCAGGTCAACAGCCGCTCATGGGCCTGTTCACGGCGCTTGAGCGCCAGATGCCAGCAGTCCAGCTGCGCGCGCTGAAATTCTTCTCCCGCGTGCAGCATCAGCATCAGCGTCTGCAGGCCCCAGGACATCGGCAAACGCAACTGTCCGGCCCAACCGGATGCATCGTGGCCATTGCCCTGATGCGCCGGCGCAGCCGATGTTGCTTGGGGATGACCTGCCCCCGCGCGGTGGTTGCCGGCGTGCGAGGTGGCCGTGCCGGCGAAGGCTGTGGCGTTCGGCTTGGGGGAAGCGGCCGCTGGTGTGCGGCTTTTGTTAGTGGCGCGTGGCATGGGGGTCTCCGTGGCTGTGTGGTGCTGCCGGTTGCCGGCAGTGCGCCCCAGTATGGAAGCCCGCCGCGCGCGCGGCTTGAGCGCACTCAGAAGCTCAAGGTGCCTTGATGTGGATGGCCGCGGGTGGTGTGCGCCGTGGTCGGCCCGGCCGGTGGCAGCGGCGTGGCGTGGTGGGCGTCCGTCGCTTGGTGGTGCGGCCCTTCATCAGCCACCGCCTGCGCGGTGCGTGAGGCGCGTGGTGTGTGGGGTTCATCCCCCTCCATCGAACCGAGTGTTCCCATCGTCCCTGCCGTGGACCACGCCGGCAACCCGTGCAAACGCTCGCCATGAGGGTCGCCCAGTGAGCCTGGATCCGGAAACAGTCGATGTTCCAGCCCATAGCGGATCAGCGCCGCAGCGCTGTCAAGCTGCATCTTCTGCAGGATGCGGGTCTTGTGTGTGCTCACCGTCTTCACCGACAGATGCAGCGCGCGTGAAATCTCGCTGATCCTCTGCCCGGCCACGATGCCGCGGAAGATCTCGAATTCCCGGTCTGAGAGGCGCTCGTGCCGTGGCGTGTCGTCCTGCTGCGTCAGGGACATGGCCACACGCTCGGCCATGTGCCGAGACAGATAGCAACCCCCCGCAGCCACCTTGCGCACCGCGCGCACCAGTTCCTCCGAGGCCGCGTCCTTGGTCATATAGCCCTGGGCGCCGGCCTTCAGTGCCCGCATCGCATACAACTCTTCGCCGTACATGGACAGCACCAACACCGCACAGTGCGGCTGTTCTTGGCGAATGCGGCGGATCAGGTTCACGCCCGAAAGCCCCGGCATGTTCAGGTCGATCACGGCCACATGCGCCCGCGACTCCCGGATGCGGCTCAAGGCCTGATGGCCGTCATCGGCCTCGCCCACGATATCCAGGTCGGGCTGGCCTTCCAGGATGCGGCGGATGCCTTCGCGCATCAATCGATGATCGTCTGCCAACACCACGGTGATCCCCTTGCCGTTGGGGGCCGATTGGGAGTGTTGAAGGTCAGTCACCATCAATTCCTTCAATTTCTGAAACATCGATTATCGCAAATATTCAATAGATTTGCTGCGTTGCATCAGGTTTGAGTGGGTCATTTGGGTGTGTCGATCATTCGTTACATCTTTCATGTAAGTCCAATTATGCGGATGCACGCATATAAGCTGAATTCATTTGCTGGCGTGGGCTCCCCTCTCTGTAGGACCTGTCCTACACCTCGCGGAATGGCCCCACCTTCCTGTGACTCATCATCCTGCGGCACGCAACGCCGATTGCCGATGTTCAACCGGCGCCCGGCGCGCGAACCTTCACCCTGCTCAATGCAACCATCAATCACGAGGAGGAATGGAGATGGACACACGAATGGACGGCGCCGCCATGCAATCGGCACGCTGCACGGGATCGGACCTGCTGCGCTGGATGGGCATGGCTCACGAAGTGGGGCCACGATCGGATCAGATCGTGTTCCCCATGCGCCGGGTGCGAGTGGGTACGCTGGTGACGCACGAGGGTGCGCCCTTCGAAAGCCTTTACTTCATCAGCGCCGGTACCTTCAAGTCGGTGCATACCGACCCCGATGGGTATGAGTTGGTGCAAGGTTTCCTGGCACGAGGCGATGTCATCGGCTTGGACGGACTGAGCGATGGTGTGTACGGCGGTGACGCGGTGGCGCTGGAAGACGCCACCGTGGCCATCGCTGCCTTCCGTGAACTGCTCAATGCGGCGCGCCAGGTACCGGCGCTGGAGCAGTTGATCTTCTTGGCCAGTGGACGCGAGATCCGCCGCAAGAACATGACGCTGGAAGTGATGGCGGCGGTCGGCGCTGAAGTGCGTCTGGCGCGGTTCCTGTTGCAATTGATCGCGCGGCAGGCTGAACAGGGTTACTCGGCACGCCGCATGGTGCTGCGTATGAGCCGGCGCGACATCGCCAGCCATCTGGGTATTGCCCACGAAACCGTGAGCCGCTCGCTCACCGCCCTGGCCGACTGGGGCTACATCGATGTACAGCACCGCGAGATCGAGATTCTGGATGCCGAGGGGCTGGAGCGGTTCAAGCGCGTCACCCGCGGCCCGGCCATCAAACCCCCAGGCGGGCGGGGCGGCGCCACCCGGCGCGCCCGCGCGCAGGACATGGCCCGCCTTGCGGACGATGGTGAAGTCCATCACGGCAACGGCTATGGTCACCTGAGTCCAGGCGTGTGATGCACCGCGGCCTTGCCCAGGCTCAAGGCCGCGGGTCCCGTTCCTTCTTAGAGTGGGCCCGATGAAATCAAACCCCTCGACGGCCGTGACCGGCCCGCTGCTGCCCTGGCCGCCCGATGCGTTGGCCATCGTGCCCATGCGCAATTTGGTCCTGTTCCCGCAGGCCCTCACACCCGTCACTCTGGGGCGCGAGGCCTCCCTGCGCGCCTTGCAGCAGGCGCGCCACGCCGCAGGCTTGGCCGATGCCGTCACCACCGTGCCGGCCTCGGTGCGTCTGCCTCTGGGCTTCATGCTGCAAAAAGATGCGCAGGCCGACGCGCCAGCGCCGGGCGACTTGTGCACGGTGGGCACTTTCGTCCAGGTACTGCGCGACCAACCCAGTTCGGAGGACGCCACAGAGCCCACGGCCGAAGCCACCTCCCATCATTTGGTGTGTCTGGGTTTGTCCCGCTTTCGGGTGCGCGAATGGCTGTTGACCGAACCCTTTTTGCTGGCCCGTGTGGACCCCGTGGAAGACGGTCCTGCCGGCACTGCCGCCGAGGCTGCGGCGCTGCGCCTGCGCGAACGGTCGGTGGACCTGCTGGGCCTGCTGCCCGGCGTGCCCGCCGAGGTGTTGCATGCGGTGCAGTCGGCCCGCTCGCCCGCGCACCTGGGCCACACGGTGGCTTCGCTGCTGGATGCGGAGATTGCTGAAAAGCAGAGCTGGCTGGAAGTGACCGATACCGCCGAGCGCTTGGAGCGCATCCTGCGCCGGCTGGAACATCGGCTGGAGGTGCTGCGCCTGAGCCAGGAAATTGGCCTGCGCACCCGCGAACAACTGCAGGACCGGGAGCGCCGCGCCTTGCTGCGCGAGCAGCTCCAGGCCATCCGCAAGGAGCTGGGCGAAGACGACACCGCCACGCAGGAAGCCGCCCGCTTGCGCCAGAGCCTGGACGCGGCGGGCCTGCCCGAGGCCTTGCGCGCGGAAGTGGACACCGAACTGCAGCGCTTGTCGCAACTGCCCGCGGCCTCCAGTGAACATGCCATGCTGCAGGGTTGGCTGCAGTGGGTGGCCGAACTGCCCTGGGCGCTGCCGGTGCGGGAGGCTCAGCCCGTGAGCCAGGTGCTGGCCCACGCGCGGCAGGTGCTGGATGCCGACCACACCGGCCTGGAAAAGATCAAGCGTGAACTGCTGCAGCACTTGGCGGTGCGCCAACTCAGGCCCGATGCCCATGCGCCCATCCTGTGCCTGGTGGGCCCGCCCGGCGTGGGCAAAACCTCCATCGGCACCAGCGTGGCGCGGGCGCTGCAGCGGCCCTTCGGCCGCCTCTCATTGGGCGGCGTGCATGATGAATCGGAAATCCGCGGTCACCGCCGCACCTACATCGGCGCCATGCCCGGCCTGTTGCTGCAGACCCTGCGCCGCTGTGGTGCGCGTGATGCGGTGCTGATGCTCGACGAGATCGACAAGTTGTCGGCCAGCGCCCACGGCGACCCCACGGCCGCCCTGCTCGAGGTGCTGGACCCGGCGCAGAACCAAGCCTTCCGCGACAACTACCTGGGTCTTCCCTTCGACTTGAGCGCGGTGATGTTCATCGCCACGGCCAATGTGCTCGAAGCCATTCCACTTCCGCTGCGCGACCGCAGGGAGGTGATTGAACTGCACGGCTACAC
>CAMCTE010000100.1 GCA_945878385.1 Azohydromonas lata NBRC 102462
ACTTGCGAGCCCAGCCAAGCGGCCGGGGGGTGTTGCACGGGCAAGTGCAGGCCCGTGGCGGGCGGTGCGGTGCCGATGCAGCAGTGACAGGTGTCACTGCAGGAGGCGTGGGTGCCGTCGTGGGCGTGCTCTGCGTGGTGGCCTGCGCAGCAGTCCGCTGCGTAAGGTGCATCAGGTGCGTCAGCATTCATATGAGCCGCGTGCGCGTGCTCCGCACTTTGAAGGTGGCCAGGCGCTGGCGCTGAAGCGGACACGGCCCCCGCGGCCCCCACAGCCCCAGACCCGTGACCCGCTGCCATGGCCAAGGCCATGCGTGAAGTGGCCCAGCCCTGAATGGGCAGGCTCATCAGAAGCAGGAGGACCAACAGGCGGCGGATCACCGAATGCATGGGCAAGAGACTATCACCAAGGGCGGCCCGCTGCGCTGCCATTGGCGCAAGCACCCCTTGGGTGTCCGGCCATCATTCACACGCGACCGCTTTGAAGGGGTTTTCGATCCGCACGCCGCCCCATTGGGCACCGTGTGGAAGGTCTTCACTGAGCACCCGGCTGCACCCGCTGGCCACTCCCGCCTGCACGATGAGCGCGTCGTAGAACGACAGGCCTCGAGCGGCATGGAGATCCAGGGCATCGGCGATCAGGTCGGGTGAGGTGGTCACCATCTCGAATCGTCGGTAGAACGCGATCCGCTCGCGAACCAAGCCCACCGGAAGGTGGAGCTTGCGCAGCGCCACGTTCACATATTCCTGCAGCACTTGCGTTGACAGCACGGCTGATCCGGCCAAGCGCAGATCCCGGATCAAGGCGATGGCGCGACGCTGCTTCACAGGCTCATCCGATGAGTCGGCATAGACGAGGATGTTGGTGTCCAGCAGGCTACGCACGACGATTGGCCTCTTCACGATCGAAACGCCAGCCCTGCAGACGCCCGGGAGAGTTCAAGGCTGAGGCCTCAAACGCATCAAGGTCTGCCTGCAGTTGCTGGGCACCTGCCAATTGCACCAGGTAGTCGCGCACGGCCTGGTTCAGGCTCTTGCCCATGGCGGCGGCTGCGGTGCGGGCTTTTTCGGCCACTTGTTCATCGACTGAAAGGGTGATGTTCATCTGAGTTCAAGTTGGACGTGACACAGGATATGTGCGAACACAATATGTGTTCAATTATGGTTCACCGCTCGAAAACTGCAATCCTCCTTGAGGGTCACCTACAAGTGTGAAACGTACCAAAAGGCCAGCAGAATGCATCGTGATGCAATGATGCCAAGATGCCAAACTCCTACAATTCGGCCATGCGCACCACCATTAACCTGCCCGACACCCTGCATGCAATCGTGTCCAGCCTGGCGCACCACACCGGGCGCAGCTTGAGCGACACCGTGGTGGAACTGGTCGAACGGGGCCTGGGAAATCCCACCCAAACGGGAGAGCCCACAGCCGGCTATCGCGTCGATTCCCAAACCGGCCTGCCCGTCACGCGCGGCACCCGCCTGATCACGCCCGATGATGTGGCGCGCCTGGAGGACGAGGCCTGATGTCGGTGCCTCGGCTGCTCGACGCCAACCTGCTCTTGGCCCTGACGGTGGAGAGCCACATCCACCATGAGCCTGCGCGGGCCTGGTTCGCTCGGTCCGAAGTGCCGTTCGCCACCTGCCCCATCACGCAGGGCAGCCTGTTGCGGCTGCGGATGTCCTTGGGCGCCAGCGCGTCGTTCGCTGATGCCTTGGCGGTGCTGCAGGCGGTGGTGGCGCACCCGCGCCACCGGTTTTGGCCGGATGTGCTCGATTACGCCCGGGTGCCCACACGCGGCATTCAGGGCCACCGCCAGGTCACCGATGCGTACCTGGCCGCGCTGGCGCGTCACCATGGTGGCGTGCTGGCCACCTTTGATCGTGGTTTGGCTGCGCTGCATGGCGCAGCCGTTGAATTGGTGGGCTAGCGTGCGGCACCTCTCGCCTTAAAGCCCCCAGTCGTAATCCACGATCAGCGGCGCATGGTCGCTGAACCGCTGCGCCTTGAACACTGAAGCCGCGCGCGCGGCCGCGGCCACACCCGGCGTGGCCAGGTGGTAGTGCATGCGGCAGAAAACCCACGAAGTCCTTGCTTTTTCGATGTTGCGGCAAGTGGTAATTGATGTGTACCATACACACATGGGTAGCGCTGACCTGATTCGTGAACTCAAACACGCAGGTTGGCGACTCGCTCGGGTCAAGGGATCGCATCACGTCTTCACGCACGCCACGCGCGCTGGCATCGTGGTGGTGCCTCATCCCAAGAAGGACTTGGGGACCGGACTGGTCAAGGCCATTCGTCAACAAGCTGGTATCTGAAGGGAGCCGCTGACATGCATTACCCCGTCGCCATCGAACCGGGCACCGAGACCGAGGCCTTCGGCGTGGTGGTTCCTGACCTGCCGGGCTGCTTCTCGGCCGGCGACACGATGGAAGAGGCCATGGCCCATGCGGAAGCAGCCATCGTGACCTGGATGGAGATGGCCCTTGATGCGGGGCAGGAGATTCCTCAGCCGTCCAGCGTGGAGGCCTTGCGAAAGAAAAACAAACAGTGGAAGACCTGGGTCTGGGCTGTGGTGAAGGTCGACCCCGCCGTGCTCGATGAAACGCTGGAGCGCGTCAACATCAGCTTGCCGCGTCGGGTGTTGCACCGGCTCGATGCCCTGGCGCAAGCGGCCGGCGAAACGCGGTCGGGATTCATCGCTCGGATGGCCCTCGAAGGCCACCACACTGCCGCCTGACGCTTTCCTCCAAGCTCATGCTCGCGCGCTACACCAACTCGCTTTGGCGTGCCTGATTGCATGGCCGGCTGCCGCCTCTTCCATGTCACTCCTGTTCAGTGGCACGCCCATCATCGATTACGAGGTGACGGGAGCTCTGGTCTTGGAATCCGATGGCACCCGCGAAGAAGTCTTGGCGGGCGTGGACACCCATCCTCAGCAGGTTTCCCCTTATCCCCACCTGATCTTCAGGTCGTCGCTGGGCCTGCTTCGTTTCCAGCTCGAAAGTCTCGGGCTGCACATCAACTTGACGCCTGCACAGGGTCGATCATTCATGCCGGTGTGGAAGGCCGCCACGGTGGAGCACCTGGGTTCAGGTGTCTCGTTGACACTGCAATGCCAAAGTCTTTATGTGGACGGGAAGTGGTCCTGGACCAAGAAGAACCCCAAGAACGAACCGCCCGTGGAGGGGGTGCCGTTTCCAGAGCCCGGCTCGTCCGCCGCTCAGCCATTTCCCATGGCTTGCATGGTTCACAACCTGGGGCGGTTGTTTGAATCGGGCGCCCCCTTCGGCGCTGAGTTGACGCGCAAGCCATTGGCGGTGCGCTTGGCAAACCCGGGCTCCACGGTGTGCCTGAATGTGCCCGGCCAGTTGGACGGCCGTGAGGCCCGACTTCGCATCTGCGCCACCGCCCAAGCGGCCCAAGCCCGGCTCAGCTACCACTGAGCCTTCACGCTGCGCCCCAACACCTCACAGCGCGAAGTCGTAGTCGACGATCAGCGGCGCGTGGTCGCTGAACCGCTGCGCCTTGAACACTGAAGCCGCCCGCGCCGCAGCCGCCACCCCAGGCGTGGCCAGGTGGTAATCAATCCGCCACCCCACATTCTTCGCATACGCCTGCCCGCGGTTGCTCCACCAGGTGTAGGCCTCATCGCCCACCTCGGGGTGCAGGGCGCGGTACACATCCACCAGGCCGCCGCCGCCTTGGCCCTGGTCCAGCAGCGAAGTCATCCACTGCCGTTCTTCAGGCAGGAAGCCACTGTTCTTCAGGTTGCCCTTCCAGTTCTTCAGGTCGATTTCGCGGTGCGCGATGTTCACGTCGCCTACGAGGATGATTTCGCGCGTGCTGCGCAACCGCTTCAGGTGCTCGGCCATCACCTTGAGGAAGCGGAACTTGGCCTCCTGGCGGTCTTCGCCGGATGAGCCTGATGGGAAGTACACGCTGAGTACGCTGAACTTGCGCCCCGGCTTGTCCCAGCGGTATTCCACATAGCGGCCCTCGGCGTCGAATTCGCCGCCATCAAAACCGATCAACACGTCGGAGGGCTGCACCCGCGCATACACGCCCACGCCGCTGTAGCCCTTTTTCTGCGCGTGGTTGAAGTGCGCGCGCATGTCCGCCACCTCATCGAACACGCCGTTCACATCCTCGGCCTGGGCCTTGATCTCCTGCACCCCCATACAATCGATCGAAGCCTGCGCAGCCCATTCGCGAAAGCCTTTGGTGGCGGCGGAACGGATGCCGTTGAGGTTGAGCGAGACGAGTCTGAACATGGGTGAATGGGTGAAGGGATGGAGGGGTGAACAGGTGAGCGACGCACTGGCGCAGGAATTCGTGGCCTTCTCGGTGAAATCCGGTGTGCTGCGCTTCGGGGAATTCAAGACCAAGGCCGGGCGCCTGTCGCCCTACTTCTTCAACGCCGGCTTGTTCGATGACGGCGCCAAACTCGGCCGCCTCGCCGAATTCTATGCACGCCGCCTGGTGGCCTCGGGCCTGCAGTTCGACATGCTCTTCGGCCCGGCCTACAAGGGCATCACGCTGGCCGCGGCGGTGTCGGTGGAGCTGGCGCGCCTGGGCCACAACAAGCCCTTTGCCTACAACCGCAAGGAAGCCAAGGACCATGGCGAAGGCGGCACCCTGGTGGGCGCGCCGGTGCAGGGCCGTGTGCTCATCATCGACGACGTGATCAGCGCAGGCACCTCGGTGCGCGAATCCATCCAGATGATCGAAGCTGCGGGCGCCAAGCCCTGCGGCGTGACGATTGCGCTGGACCGCCAGGAGAAGGCCACCGATGCCACCGGTGCCGATCAGCCCTGGAGTGCGGTGCAGTATGTGCAGCAGCAGATCGGCATGCCGGTGTGCGCCATTGCCTCTTTGGCCGACCTGTTGGACTACTTGGCCCGTACGCAAGAAACCACGCTGCAGGCGCACCTGCCGGCGGTGCGGGCTTACCGCACGCGCTACGGTGTTTGAATCACCAAAGCAGGCAGTGTCCATGGCGGTGCAGGTGACCGAGCATGGTGTTCAAACGCCGCAGGGGCGTTTGTTTGCGCGGGTGTGGATGCCTGTGAACGCAGCGCCGGAGGGTGCCGCTAGCCCAACCATCCCCACCACCTCTGCCAGCCCTATCGAGCCCCATCTCGCAGGCGCCTTCGTCCTGCTGCACGATTCCTTGGGCTGCGTGGACCTGTGGCGCGATTTCCCTGAAACGCTGGCGCAGGCCACCGGCAAGCCCGTGGTGGCCTACGACCGCCTGGGTTATGGGCGCAGCGATGCTGCGCATGGCCTGCCGCCGGCCGATTTCGTCGCCCGCGAAGGCCAAGCCGGCCTGAGGCCCGTGCTGGATCAACTCCACATCAGCCGCGCCATCCTGCTGGGCCACAGCGTGGGCGGCGGCATGGCGGTGAACGCTGCGGTGCAGATGCCCGATCGCATCCAGGCCGTGATCACGGTGGCCGCACAGGCCTTCCCAGAAGACCGCACGCTCAAGGCGATTGCCGAGGCCAAGGTGCAGTTTCAGGACGACGCGCAACTGGCCCGCCTGCGCAAGTACCACGGTGACAAGGCCCGCTGGGTGGTGGACGCCTGGACGGACTCCTGGCTCAGCCCGGCCTTCGCTTCCTGGCATGTGCGCGATGTGCTGCCGCAGGTGCAGTGCCCCCTGTTCGCCCTGCACGGCGAACACGATGAGTACGGCACGGCGGTGCACCCGCAGATTTATGCAGAGCTCAACGGCGGGCCTTCACGCATGCTGCTGTTGCCCAGCGCCTACCACCTGCCGCACCGTGAAAAGCCGGCCGAGGTGGCCGAGTTGGTGCGGGGGTTTGTGGCCGAGCAGTTGGGCTAGTGCAGCCGCCTAGGAAATCAACGTCATTCCGGCTGTTTTTGCGGCGCGCACATCGAAGGTCATCGTTTGGGGGCACCCCGCGGCCGATGCGCTTCGTTCAATGAGGCAATCGGCGAAATCGGCGTTGCCATTGGCGTAGGCCCGCAGAGCCCGCGCCACCTGATCAACTTGGTCCACCAGCAATTGGCGTGATCGAAGGAGCAGGCTCAGGACCTGCGCAATCTGCAGGCGGGTGAGCTTGTAACTGGCCGAGAGTACCCATACCAACTCGACCACAGACACCAGAGAAACGAATCCCGGTTCCTCTGCCGTCAGACCTTCAATCAGATCGGTAGCCTTTGCCGCCTGTCGGGCGTCGTCCTGCATGATGTAACGCACCAGCACATTGGTATCCAACCCGACCATCTCGGGTGGCTACCGCGCTGAACCGCCGCGCGCGGCGATGGCACGGTTCATCTCATCGATTGACACGCGCTTGGGCGGTTTGCCGAACAAGCCCTTGAGTTCCGTGACCGAGCGATTGGCGGCAATGAAAAGGTACTGGCCTGGCTCGATCTGGACAAACTCGACTCGGTCTCCGGTATCGACAGACAAGGCCTGACGGACCTGAGCCGGAATCGTGATCTGACCTTTGGAAGTGACGGTAGCGGTGGACATGGCAGCTCTCCCTCTCTCTCTGTTCCTTACTTTAATGTAAGGAGACGAGTTGCTCAACCAATCTTCGGGGCCACCCTAAGGTGGTGAATCAATCGAAGTGCCGCGACAAGGCGTCCACCAACGTTTCCGCATGGAAGGGCTTGAGCACATGGCCGTCGATGCCGCTTTCCTGCAGCGAAAGCGCAACCGACTGCGCATCGGTGCCCGAGACAGCGATCACGGGGACACGCCCCAGCCCGTCGATCTTGCGCAGTTCCCGGCAGGCCGCAAAACCGTTCATGCCGGTGAGTTCCAGGTCCATCAGCACGGCGTCGAGGTCGGTGTGCGGACCCTGCAGGTGCGCCAGGAAGTCCTCTGCACTGGCAAACGATAGTGCCGTGGCGCCTTCGGCCTCCACGATGCGCAAGGCCACCTCACGGCTCAAACGGGCGTCGTCCACCACTGCAATCAACAGGTTCTGCAGCCGAGTACCGGCCAGCTTGCGGGCTTGGGGAGGTGGCGTGGCCGTGTCTGTCCGGGCCGCGCGCGGCGGGGCCACTGGGGTCACCGGTACGGTGAACCAAAACTGAGCGCCCCGGCCGTGTAGGCTGTTGACGCCAATGGAGCCGCCCATCTGCTCCACGATCTGCCGGCAAAGATACAGGCCCAGGCCAGTGCCGCTGTTTTCCCCCAGGGCATCCGCCTTCGCCCGGGAATAGGGCTGGAACAGGCGCGCCTGTACAGCCTCGTCCAGGCCGGGGCCCTGGTCGCTGACGGTCAGCCGCAGCAGGGCCACAGTGCCCGCGCCTTGGTCCAGCCGTTCAGTGGTGATGCGAACCCCGCCAGCGGCACTGAACTTCACCGCATTGCTCACGAGGTTGACCAGCACCTGCTGCAGGCGCAGTTCATCCCCTTCAACCCAATCCAGAGGCGGTGGCGATGCCTCTACGGTCAACTGCGGCTTGTCGGTGGCCAGGGCTTGCCCTGTGCGCGCGACCCGTTCACACAGGTCTCTGAGGTTGAAGGGAGCGGTGGCCAACGCCAAGTGCCCCGCTTCAGCCTTGGCCAAGTCCAGGGTGTTGTTGACCAGGCCCAACACCAATTGCCCCGCGTGGCGGATGTCTTGCACCAGGGCGCGTTGCCGCGGGTTGAGTTCAGATTCATCCAACAGGTCGCCCAGGGCCACCACGGCCGACAAGGGGGAACGGATTTCATGGCCAACCCGTGCGGCCCAGGGCACAGGCGTTTGGCCCGTGGCGGCTGGCGTTTGAACCTGTTCGAACAAGTCGTCCAGCCGCGATTGCACCTGCTGCACCTCCTGGCGCAGGCGTTCGATTTCTCCGCCATAGGCGTAGCGCGAGACGACGGCTGCGGCCAGCACGCCCGCCGTTGCCAAGACGGGGCCTGCCTCGTCAGTGAAGTGAACGCCGACTCCCGACCCTACCGCGATGGCTGCGATGGAGGCATCGTGGAACGCGCGGGTGGGGCCGCTATTGTGGGAGCCGGTGGCCAGCGGACGCCTTGCTGATTCATGGCTTCTATCGCGATCCATGGGTTTCAGGTATGAGAAAAATCTGCGCGAATATCGTAACCGCTGTGCACAGCACACAAACCAGCTTTTCATAGGCCCCCCTTGCAAGAGAGTGGCTTATGAAAGGCTCACCGAGTGAACTGGATGGGCAACCAGTGAAGCTGCAGCCGCCGCCCCCCGCGGCAGGCGCATCAGCCCAGCTTCTTCTTCAGCAATTCTCCGGCCTGCGCGGGATTGGCCTTGCCCTTGCTCGCCTTCATCACCTGCCCCACCAGGGCATTGAAGGCCTTGTCCTTGCCGCTGCGGTATTCGGCCACCGACTTCTCGTTGGCGGCGATCACCTCGTCGACGATGGCTTCAAGGGCGCCGCTGTCGCTCATCTGCTTGAGGCCCTTGGCCTCGATGAGCGCATCCACCGCAGCCGTGGCGGCGTCGATGCCATCGGCGGCCACGCCGGCTGCCCACACCTCGTCGAACACCTGACGCGCCGAGTTGTTGGAGATGGTGCCGTCCTGCACGCGGCGGATCAGGGCGCCCAGCAGCACCGGTCCCACGGGGCAGGCGTCGATGTCGCCGCCGGTGGCGTTCAGCCGCTTGCTGATTTCGCCCATCACCCAGTTCGCTGCCAGCTTGGCCTGCCCGCACGCACCGCGCGCGGCTTCGTAATACCGCGCGGTGGCCAAGCTTTGCGTCATCATCTGCGCGTCGTATTCGGGCAGGCCGTCGTCGCGCACGAAGCGCGCGGCCATGGCGCCGGGCAACTCGGGCATCTCGCCGCGCACCCGTTCCACCCAAGCCGGCGCAATCACCAGCGGCGGCAGGTCGGGGTCGGGGAAGTAGCGGTAGTCGTGCGCGTCTTCCTTGGTGCGCATGGCGCGCGTTTCACCCGTGTCGGGGTTGAAGAGCACGGTGGCCTGCTGAATCTCGAAGCCGTCCTCGATCTGGTCGATCTGCCAGTTCACCTCATAGTCGATGGCCTGCTGCAGGAAGCGGAAGCTGTTGAGGTTCTTGATTTCACGACGCGTGCCGAAGGCATCCCCGGGGCGGCGCACGCTCACATTGGCGTCGCAGCGGAAGCTGCCTTCCTGCATATTGCCGTCGCAGATGCCCAGCCACACCACCAGGCCGTGCAGGGCACGCGCATAGGCCACGGCCTCGGCGCTGCTGCGCATCTCGGGCTCGCTCACAATTTCCAGCAGCGGCGTGCCGGCGCGGTTCAAGTCGATGCCCGAAGACTTCTCGCCATGCGGGCCGGCGAAGTCTTCGTGCAGGCTCTTGCCTGCGTCTTCTTCCAGGTGGGCACGCGTGAGGTTGATGCGCTTGGCCACACCATCCACCAGGATGTCCACATGCCCGCCCTGCACCACGGGAATCTCGTATTGGCTGATCTGGTAGCCCTTGGGCAGGTCGGGGTAGAAGTAGTTCTTGCGCGCGAAGATCGACAGGGGCGCCACCTTGGCGCCCACTGCCAGC
>CAMCTE010000101.1 GCA_945878385.1 Azohydromonas lata NBRC 102462
TGCGGTGCACGCGATTCCCACAATCGCTCCCCATGATCGAGACAAGGAGCCAGTGATGGGCGATGCACATGCCCGCGGACCGTTGGAAGGCATCCTGGTGGTGGCGCTGGAGCAGGCCGTGGCCGCGCCTTACTGCAGCAGCCGCTTGGCCGACGCCGGGGCCCGCGTGATCAAGGTGGAGCGGCCCGAGGGCGATTTCGCGCGGGGCTACGACACGGCGGCACACGGCGAATCGTCCTACTTCGTGTGGATCAACCGGGGCAAGGAATCCATTGCGCTGGACCTCAAGCAGGCCGGCGACATGGCCGTGCTGCAGCGCATGTTGGCGCAGGCCGATGTCTTCATCCAGAACCTTGCGCCCGGCGCGGCGCAGCGGCTGGGCATCGGGTCTGAGGAACTGCGCGAGCGCCATCGGCAACTCATCACCTGCGACATCAGCGGCTATGGTGACTCCGGGCGGCTGACCAAGATGAAGGCCTATGACCTGCTGGTGCAGGCCGAAAGCGGCCTGGTGTCCATCAACGGCGCACCGGGCGATTGGGGCCGCATAGGGGTTTCCCTGTGTGACATCAACGCGGGGTTGAACGCGCTCATCGGCATCCAGCAGGCGCTGATCATGCGTGGGCGCACCGGGCGCGGTTCTGCGGTGAAGGTCTCTCTCTTTGATTCGGCCGCCGAACTGATGAGCGTGCCCTATGTGCAGGCACGCTATGGCGGCAGGGCGCCCGAGCGCGTGGGCCTGAAGCACCCCACCATCGCACCTTATGGCGCCTTCACTTGCGCGGACGGGCGGGACATCCTGATCTCTATCCAGAACGAACGCGAGTGGGCCGACTTCTGTCGCGAGGTGATGCAGGACCTTTCGATGGTGGGCGACCCACGCAGCTGCAACAACACCGCCCGCATGGAAAACCGCGATTGGGTGGATGGCCGGGTGGCCGAAGTCTTCGGCGGCCTGTCCAGCGCCACGGTGATCGACCGCCTCACGGCCGCGCAGACGGCCTACGGCAACATCAACAGCGTGCACGACCTGATCGAGCACCCGCAGTTGCGCACTCGGCGCATGGCCGTGGGCGCGCGTGCGGTGGAAATGCCGGCGCTGCCGTGGGTGACCGAGTGGGATGCGGCGCAGTACCGCCCCGTGCCGCGGCTCAACGAGCATGGTGCTGCCCTTAGAGATGAATTCGCAGCCCCCGTGGCTGCGGGCGCAGCGCGCTGATTTGCGTGCCTGCCAACCAAGGAACTCGAACATGAAACGACTCGCCGGCAAGACGGCCCTGATCACCGGTGCGGCCAGCGGGTTTGGTGCCGAGATCGCCCGCCTGTACGCCGCCGAAGGCGCGCAGGTGGTGATTGCCGACATCAATGAAGCGGGCGCGCTTGAGGTGGCCGCCTCCATAGGGGCCAGTGCCCGCGCGGTGCGCTGCGATGTCACGCGCCGCGCCGACATCGATGCAGCCGTGGCGCAGACGCTCAGTGCCTTCGGCCGGCTGGACATCGTGGTCAACAACGCCGGCTGGACCCATCGAAACCAACCGCTGCTGCAGGTCACCGAAGCCGAGTTCGACCGCGTCTACGACATCAATGTGAAGAGCATCTTCCACATGACGCAGGCGGTGGTGCCGCTGATGCGCGAAGACGGCGGCGGGGTGATTCTGAACATTGGCTCCACCGCCGGGATCCGGCCCCGGCCGGGGCTGACCTGGTACAACGGTTCCAAGGGCGCGGTGAACCTGCTGAGCAAGTCGATGGCGGTGGAGTTGGCGCCGATGAAGATCCGCGTGAATTGCATCGCGCCCGTGATCGGCAATACCGCCTTGCTCGAATCCTTCATGGGCGTGCCCGACACGCCCGAGAACCGCGCGAAGTTCATCGCCACCATCCCCCTGGGGCGCATGAGCGAACCCGGTGATGTGGCGCGCGCTGCACTCTTTCTGGCAAGCGATGAGGCCGCGTTCATCACCGGGGTGGAGTTTCCGGTGGATGGGGGGCGGACCGTTTAAGGGTTCTTCGGCGGCAGGCGCGGCGTCATCACCCGCCTGAACAGCGGCGGCACCAGGGTGAGCAGCACCATGCCGGCATAGCCGGTGGGCATCTGCGGTGATTGCGCGGTGTGTTGCAGGTCGTCTGCGCCGTGCCACGGCTGAATGTGGTGGTGGGCGTGCCGTGGCAGGTTGAACAGCATCAAGTCGGAAAGGGCATTGCGGCAGTCCCACACATGGGCTGGGCCCAGCCGTTCCGGGTGCCCAAGTGCGTTGGTGCGGCGCTGCAGCCCCCAGTGTTCCATGTAGTCCACACAGCCCACGAGAAGTTGCGCGGCGGCGGCCTGTGCCAAGCAAAAAGCCAAGCCTGCCGTGCCGGCCCAGGCCCAGGCGCCCAGCCACAGCGCGGCGGTGGCGGCCAGCAGCGCCCAGGCCTCGTTCACCGGCGTGCGCTGCACACGCGAAAGCGCCACCGCGCCCTGCCAGATGCCCCACCAGTAGCGCGGCAGGAAGGCCCACAGTGACTCGTCGATCCGTGCTGTGGCCGGGTCTTCGCGCAAGGCTGCGTGGCGGTGGTGGCCGCGGTTGTGTTCAATCAGGTAGTGGCCCCAGCCGATCATGCACAGCAGGGCCCGGGAAAGCGCACGGTCCAGCCCCTGGCGGCGGTGCCCCAACTCATGGGCCAGCACGATGCCCACCCCACCGGCCACACTGCCGCAGGCCAGGCCCAGCACCACCACGCGCCACATGGGGGAGTGGCCGGCTTGCGAGCCCAGCCAGGCCAGCAGCGCTGCTGCTTGGCACAGCACGAACAGCATCACCAGCCTGGGCCCGTGCACGCCCCAGCGGGGTTGCACCCGCGCCTCTCGGCCCCAGGTCCATTCCACAAGCGGCATCAGCACGAAGCCCACCAGACCGGTGAGGCCGGGCAGGTTCCACCACAGCCCCAGGCTGGGCGTGGCTGCAAACAGCAAGGGCAAGGGCAAGGAAATGGCGGCCCCAACCATCAGGCGTATCCTCGGGTTCGTGAAGAAGGCTATGCCCATCATCCTCCGTCCGTCGGGCCCAGCGCGTCAAGCACCGGCCCTCCGGCCGGTGCGGTTGAACAGTCCGTGGACCCACGCGCTGCGCCTGCCCGTGCTCGGGGGCGGGCTGTTGATCGGGTGGGCTTTCAGCGTCAGCGCGGCGTTTGCGCAAGCTGCGCAAGCGCCTGCTGCACCAACGCCGGCACCAACGCCTGTACCAACGCCTGTACCAACGCCTGCACCCACCCCCGTAGCCACCCCCGTAGCCACTGAGGGCGCCGTTCAACGGGTGAACGTGGAAGGCAATCAAGACCCCAACGACGCCCGCCGCCGCTCCACCGCTTCGCGCATCATCTACGGCCGCGATGAAATCGAGCGCATGGGCGACGCCACGGTGGGCGAGATTCTCAAGCGGCTGCCCGGCGTCACCGTGGGTGGTCGCCCCGGGCGCGGCGGTGATCCGCGCATGCGGGGCCTGGGCGGCGGCTACACGCAAATTCTGGTGGACGGCGAACGGATGCCGCCGGGTTTCTCGGTGGACGCCATCGAGCCCGACCAGATCGAACGCATCGAGATCCTGCGCGCGCCGGTGGCCGAATTCGGCGCACGCGCCATTGCCGGCACCATCAACATCGTGCTGCGCGAGGAATTCAAACCGCGCCAGAACGCCCTGCGCGCGGCCATTGCGCTGGAGGAAGACCGCCCCCAGGGCAACATCAGTTGGACCCATGGCGACCGCCAGGGCGCCAACGACTACACGCTCACCGGTACGGTTTCCGGCCGGCGCCAGCAGGACCAAAGTGACAGCACCATCAGCGGTTTCAGGCCCGACGGTGTTCCTGCGCTGGCCCAACGGATCCACAACCTGTCGGCTTCCGACAATGCCGCGGGCTTCATCAGCGGCCGCTGGCGCTGGCAGGTGGGGCGCGACCGCTGGGAGATCCAACCTTTTCTGAACCTCACCCGCGCACAGGGCCGCGGCGCTTCTGATCTGGAACAGACCCTGGGCCTGGTGCCACCGCCCTATGCGCGCGCCGATTCCCATTCCAGCAGCCACACCGAGCAGGGCCGGCTGGGGGGCAGTTGGGCCACGGTGCTCGACAACGGCGCGCGCCTGTTGCTGCGCGGGGGTGCTTCGCTGAACCTCAGTTCCCGTGAATCCGAAGCCATGCAGCGTGCGGCCGATGGGTCTTTGCTGCGCCTGCGGCAAGACCGCTCGCGCATTGAAGACCAGTCGCTCACTCAAGGGGGCCGTTATTCGCAACTCATCGCGCGCAACGGCAACCAGGACCACTCCCTCGTGGCCGGGTGGGAATTGCAGTTCAACCGGCGCGTGGATGCGCGCACCCTGCTCGACAACGGCGTGTCGCGCCTGGCGGATTTCGGTGACGATGTGCAGGCCGCCACCCGGCGTGTGGCCGCGTATGTGCAGGACGAGTGGGAGATCGACAAGGTCTGGGGCATCAACCTGGGCCTGCGGTGGGAAGGCATCAACACCCAGAGCGATTCGGCCCTGCTGAAGGTGGACAACACCAGCAGCGTGGCCACGCCGCTGGCGCATTTCGTGTGGCGCCTGGCACCGGGTTCGCGCGACCAATTCCGGCTGTCGCTCACGCGCAGTTACCGCACGCCGTCCACCGCGCAACTGATCGCGCGGCCGGTGTTGTCGGGTCTGTACCCGGTGGACGGCCCGAACCAACCCACCAGCCCCGACCGTGCGGGCAATCCGCTGCTCAAGCCCGAGACCGCTCGTGGGGTGGACCTGGCCTTTGAGCGCTACCTGCAGGGCGGCGGCATCGTCAGCGCCAATGTGTTCGCGCGCCACATCGACAACCTCATTCGCAATGTGCGCGCCTTGCAGCCGGTGGTGTGGAGCCCCGTACCGCGTTGGGTCAGCAGCCCGCGCAACATCGGCGCCGCGCAGACGGCAGGCATTGAGCTGGAAGCGCGCTTTCGTGTGGCCGATGTAGGCCTGCCCAACTGGCCGCTGAATGTGCGCAGCAATGCCAGTCGTTTCTGGTCGCGCGTGGACCAGGTGCCCGGGCCGAACAACCGCCTGGACCAGCAACCCACTTGGACGGCCAACCTCGGTTGGGACTGGGCCGCCCGTGCGGTGCCCATCACCTGGGGCGGCAACTTGAACCTGACCCCCGCCACCACCGTGCGGCAGATCGACGGCCAGTTTTACGAACAGGGCCGCAAGCGGGTGGTCGACGGTTACGCACTGTGGCGCCTGTCGCCGTTGGCCGGGTTGCGGTTTTCAGTGTCCAACGCGCAGCCGGCGCCTTCCTTCACCGCGAATACTTCCGAATTGGAAGACGGCAGCACCCAGCGGCAGGAGGTGGTGGCGCGCACCTATGCGGTTTGGGGGGCGCGGCTGGAGTTGCGGTTCTGAGGGGTGCCCACCCCGTCAGCGGGATGGCCTGGCGCCGCGTGGATTTGCAGCAGGGTGGTCTGAAAGCGGCCACGGCGTAATATGTCGTTGTCGCATGACAGACAGGGTCACGACTTCCACGCCAGCACACCCACCACGCGCGGGAATTCCATCGGGTGCCGGGCTTGGCGGTGCAGGAGTGGGGTTTGGCGAATCCGTCCGATTGACCCCAACCCTACCCAAAGCTCAGATGGCCCACTTGCCCCCGCCTACCCTCGAATCCTGCCGCGCCCTGGATGCGGCCGACCCCCTGGCGCCGCTGCGCGCGCAATTCCGTCTGCCGCCGGACCTCATTTATCTGGACGGCAATTCGCTTGGCGCGATGCCCCAAGCCGCTGCTTCGCAGGTGCAGCGCGCGCTGGAGCAGGAATGGGGGCAGGGCCTGATCCGAAGTTGGAACGACGCCGGCTGGATTCACCGCGCGCAGGCGGTGGGGGATGCCATTGCGCCCCTGGTGGGCGCCGGCGCCGGTGAACTCACGGTGGCCGACAGCACCTCCATCAACCTGCACAAGGTGTTGTGGGCCGCCATGGCGCTTGGCCAGCAGCGTGCGCCGCAGCGCCAGGTGCTGTTGACCGAACGCGACAACTTTCCGACCGACCGCTACATCGCTCAGGGCTTGTGTGACCAGTTCGGGTGGACGATCCGCGAGGTGGCGCCCATCCCTGCGTCGGCCGAACGCCCAGTTCCCCAGGAGCTTTTGGATGCACTGGCCGCCCCCGATGTCGGTCTGCTCCTGCTCACCCATGTGAACTACCGCACCGGCGCCATGCACGACATGGCCGCCCTGAACCGCCTGGCCCATGCCGCCGGCGTGATCACGGTGTGGGACCTGGCCCACAGCACTGGCGCGGTGCCGGTGAACCTGAAGGAGCCGGGCGCCGAGGCCGACTTCGCCGTGGGCTGCGGCTACAAGTTCCTCAACGGAGGCCCGGGTGCGCCGGCCTTCGTGTGGGTGCATCCTGGGCATGTGAACGCGGTGGAGCAGCCCCTGCGCGGTTGGTTCGGCCATGCTGCGCCGTTCGAATTCGACGCCGGGTACCGGCCGGCCGCGGGCATCGCGCGCTACACCTGCGGCACGCCACCCATTCTCAGCCTCACGGCCCTGCAGGCTGGCGTGCAGACCCTGGGCGCGGCGAGCCCCTGGGGTGGCATGGCCGCGCTGCGGGCCAAGTCCCTGTCGCTCACCCGCACCTTCATCGCCGCCAGCGCGGCCACCGCCCGGGCCCATGGCCTGCAACTGGTCACACCAATGGAAGACAGCCGCCGCGGCTCACAAGTGAGTTGGGGTTGCGGCCCGCAGGCCCCCGACGGCTACACGGTGATGCGCGCCCTCATCGCCCGTGGTGTGGTCGGTGACTTCCGCGCCAGCCCCCGCCCGGGCGAGCCCGACATCCTGCGCTTCGGTTTTGCGCCGCTGTACAACACCCATGTGGAAGCCTGGGACGCGGCACAGGCCCTGGGCGAAGAACTGCAACGGGCCAGTTCGGCGCGAGCGGCGGGAGCGGCGTTGGTGGCGCGGTCAGCGGTGACCTGAACGGCTGCCGCGGCCTGCCGCGGTGGCCCAGTCACCCATTTTCGGGGTGCCTTGACAGCACCCCCACCCGGCCCGGACACTGAAAGATTGTCCTGGACGAAGTTGGTCCGACACTCCCACTCACGCCCTTCCGCCCAACTTCCTGCCCGAGGCCGTCCATGACCACCGCCACCCACCCGTTCCAAACGCTGCTGCAAGCCGGGCCCGACACAGCCGCCGCCATTGCCGCTCCCGGCCGCCCCAAGCTCACCCATGCCGGGCTGCGCACGCTGGTGGCGCGCACCATCGCCCGCCTGAATGAACTGGGCGCTGGCCGCAATGACCGCGTGGCCATCGTGTTGCCCAACGGCCCCGAGATGGCCACCTGCTTCCTGGCCTGTGCCAGCGGCACCACCAGCGCGCCGCTGAACCCGGCCTACCGTGCCGATGAGTTCGAGTTCTATCTCAGCGACCTGAACGCCAAGCTGCTGATCGTGGAGAAAGGCAGTTCAAGCCCTGCGGTAGAAGTGGCCGCTCGCTTGGGTGTGAAGATCATCGAACTGCACACCGCTGAAGGCGCGCCCGCAGGCGACTTCACCCTGCAGCCGCAGGAGGGCACCACTCCGCTTGCACCCGCAGCCCAGGGCGGCTGGAGCGAAACCTCGGACATCGGGATGGTGCTGCACACTTCGGGCACCACCTCGCGCCCCAAAATAGTGCCCTTGAGCGTGGGCAACCTGGCGGCCTCGGCGCGCAACATCCGCACCACGCTGCAATTCACCCCGGGCGACTGCGGCCTGAACATCATGCCGTTGTTCCACATCCACGGCCTGATCGCCGGGGTGCTGGCCCCCATCTCGGCCGGCTCGGAAGTGTTCTGCACGCCCGGCTTCAACGCCCTGAAGTTCTTCGCCTGGATGGACGAGGCCCACCCCACCTGGTACACGGCCGTGCCCACCATGCACCAGGCCATCCTTCAGCGGGCCAAGGGCAATACCGAAGTGATCGCTCGCCATCCGCTGAGGTTCCTGCGCTCCTCGTCTTCGTCCATTCCGCCTCAGGTCATCCGCGAGCTCGAAGAGGTGTTCGGCGCCCCCTTGGTGGAAAGCTACGGCATGACCGAAGCCTGCCACCAGATGGCCGCCAACCCCCTGCCGCCGGCCATCCGCAAGCCTGGCACGGTGGGCGTGGCCGCCGGGCCTGAAGTGGCCATCATGCTCGACGGGCAACTGCTGCCCCGTGGCGAAACCGGCGAAATCGTGATCCGTGGCGACAACGTGACCGCCGGCTACGAGAACAACGAGAAGGCCAACGCCGAAGGATTCAGCAACGGCTGGTTCCGCACCGGCGACCAGGGCGTGATGGACGCCGACGGCTACATCGGCATCACCGGCCGCCTGAAGGAAATCATCAACCGCGGCGGCGAAAAGATCAGCCCACGGGAAGTGGACGAGATTCTGATGGACCACGCCGCGGTGGCCCAGGTGGTGTGCTTTGGCATGCCCCACCCCAAGTTGGGTGAAGAGGTGGCCGCCGTGGTGGTGTTGCGCGAAGGCCACGCCGCCACCGAGAAGGACTTGCAGACTTTCGTGGCCACCCGGGCGGCCGACTTCAAGGTGCCCAAGAAAATCCTGTTCATGGACGAGATCCCCAAGGGGGCCACGGGCAAGCTGCAGCGCATCGGTTTGGCGGCGAAGTTGGGACTGGCGTGAAGCCGGCCGCTTGATTAAGCAATCGCTTAATCCATATTGCTGAAAGTTTCAATTTCATTACTCAGGTGCTTTGCCTAGAGTCAGGATCCCTGGTGAGAAGTACCACCACCTGACCTAGACAAACAACACCACCTTGCGGGCTGTCTTGCCGCACTGGCGGACGACAGGAGACAGCCATGCCGCATCTTCCGCACCACCGGACGCACACCCCCGCACCCGTTGCACGGGCCCTCGCACGCCCCACCGGCGCGCCCCTTCGAACCCTCTTGGCCCTGGGTGCCACGGCCCTGGCCATCGGCCTGGGGCTGGGGGGCGCCAGCCGCGCCCACGCCGCGTGGGAGCCCACCAAGCCGGTGGAGTTCGTGGTGCCTGCCGGCACCGGTGGCGGCGCCGACCAGATGGCCCGTTTCATTCAGGGCGTGGTGGCCAAGCACAAGCTGATGAACCAGCCGATGGTGGTGCTGAACAAGAGCGGCGGCGCGGGTGCCGAGGGCTTTCTGGATGTGAAGAACGACAAGGGCAACCCGCACAAGATCGTCATCACGCTGAGCAACCTCTTCACCACGCCGTTGGCCACGGCCGTGCCCTTCAACTGGCGCGACATGACCCCCGTGGCCATGATGGCGCTGGACCAGTTCGTGCTGTGGGTGAACGAAGAGTCGCCCCACAAGACCGCCAAGGCCTATTTCGAGGCGGTCAA
>CAMCTE010000102.1 GCA_945878385.1 Azohydromonas lata NBRC 102462
CACGCACTCGATGCCGATTCCGCCCAGGGTTCAGCAGCGGTGCGTGCACAGGCACCACCGCCGGGCGTTTCCCGCCCGGTGCTGTCCACGCGAATCCCGGCCGATTTCGAGCAGATGCTGCAGGTGCGCCGCGGCGGGCAGTCTGGCCACGCCACTTGGTCTTGGGCGGTGCAGCAGGGGCGCTACCGCAGTGAACTGCGCGCGCAATGGCGCGGAGAAACCAAGGGCCAGGGAGCCGCAGCCGCGCTTGACTGGGCCAGCAGCGGCGGCCTGGACTCGCATGGGGTGGCGCCCGACCGCTTCATCAGCCGCCCTGCCAAGGGTGGTGCCCGCGCGGTGAACTTCCAGCGCGACAGCGGCATCGTCAGCTATTCCGGCCCCACAGGCCAAGCGGGCTTGCAGCCCGGCGCGCAGGACCGCCTGAGTTGGCTGGTGCAACTGTTGGCCATCGCACAGGCGCATCCTTCAGGGCAAGGTTTGCCCGAACGGCTGCCGCTGTGGGTGGCGGGCCCTCAGGGCGACGGGGCCGACTGGTGGTTCGAGGTGCAGTGGCACGCTTCGCATCGCTGTTGGCAATTCACCCGCCGGCCCGAGCGCCGCTACGAGGTGCAGGTGCAAGCGTGGTTGGCCATGGACGCCGCTTCTGCGCAGGCGCACCTGGTGCATCTGGAAATGGGCCCCGAGGGCAGCCGGCAGCCACCTTGGCAGTTCTGGGACGCCGCGCACCCCGGGCGCTGCGGCCATCCGCCGTGAACCGGGGCTGGGTGGGCTTCAGGGGCTTGCGATGCACGCAGGCACCGCGCACCTAAAATCAAGCGCAATGAAGCCCATTGCCTACACCCGCGGCCAAGCGCTGCCCGCCCTGCTCCAGCAGCGCATCGTCATCATCGACGGTGCCATGGGCACCATGATCCAGCGCTACAAGCTCACCGAGGCCGACTACCGCGGCAGCAGGTTCGCCGACCATGCGCAAGACCTCAAGGGCAACAACGAACTGCTTCAGTTCACCCGGCCCGATGTAATCGAGGCCATCCACAGCCAGTACCTGGCCGCCGGTGCCGACCTCATCGAAACCAACACCTTCGGCGCCACCTCGGTGGCCCAGGAAGACTATGGCCTGGCCCATCTGGCCCGAGAAATGAATGTGGAGGCCGCGCGCATCGCCGCACGCGCTGCGCGCGCCCACTCCACGCCCGACAAGCCCCGCTTCGTGGCTGGCGCACTGGGCCCCACGCCGCGCACGGCCAGCATTTCCCCCGATGTGAACGACCCGGGCGCCCGCAATGTCAGTTTCGACGAACTGCGCGCGTCCTACCGCGAGCAAGCTCAGGGGCTGCTCGAAGGCGGCGCCGACCTGTTCCTCGTGGAAACCATCTTCGATACGCTCAACGCCAAAGCCGCCATCTTCGCGCTGGATGAATTGATGGAGGACACGGGCGAACGCCTGCCGGTGATCCTGTCGGGCACGGTGACCGATGCTTCAGGCCGCATCCTGTCGGGGCAAACCGTGGGCGCGTTCTGGCACTCGGTGCGCCATGCGCGGCCCCTGGCCGTGGGCCTGAACTGTGCCTTGGGCGCCGCACTCATGCGGCCCTACATCGAGGAACTGTCCAAGTTGGCCGACGACACCCACATCAGCTGCTATCCGAACGCCGGCTTGCCCAACCCGATGAGCGACACCGGTTTCGACGAAACGCCCGAGGTCACCGCCGGCCTGATGGAAGACTTCGCGCGCAGCGGTTTTCTGAACATCGCGGGCGGCTGCTGCGGCACCACGCCCGACCACATCGCGGCCATCGCGCGTGCGGTGTCAGCCTACAAGCCGCGCTGCTGCGGGGCCTTCAGCCTGCCCCGCGCCGCCTGAGGCTGCGCCTTCCGTACCTGGGCGGGGTTTCAGCGCCAACACCGCTTCCAGGGGCACGCGCACCCGCAGTTGCGCCGGCGATACGGCTTGCACCACGGCATGCTGGTCCTGCCCGGTATCGCGCAGCATGGGCTCATGCAGGGGCGTACCGGAAGATGAGGCCACCACCGCCACCCAGGGGGCATGCGTGCGTGAACCTCGACAGCGCACCACACCGGCTTCTCCGTTGCGCAGCTTCACGAGCGAGCCAGGGGGGTACAGGCCCATGGTCTTGACCAGCCAAGTGCCCACCCCATCGGTGCCACCGCCCTCATCCAAGAAGGCGGCGCGGGCGGCTTGCGTGGCCGACACCCCAGGCCGGTGGCGCCGCGGGCTCAGCTTGGCCGCGTACACATCCACCTTGTGGATCAGCCGGGCGCGGTAGCGGATGGCCAACTCGGGCGCCAGCGCGCCCACGCTGGGCACCGGTGCCAAGGGGTGCGCGTGGTGGTGCATGGCCACGGCCAGCAGCCAGGCGTCGTCTACGAAGCCCAGTTGTCGCAGCAGCAGCGCACTGCGCATGCCGTGATCCTTCAGTTCGGCCTTCTGATCGGCCGAAGGGAATTCGTTCTGCACCGCCAGCCGGTCCTGCAGGGTCAGGATGGACAGGTTCATCGTCAAGCCGGCCAGGGCCAGGCGTTGAATGTCGTCCTGGGGCCACACGGTGCTTTGCTCGATGGCCACCAACGCTGCAATGGCAGCCACCACCAGGCTGTGTCGGGGGCCGTGGTCGCGTGGGTCACGCGCCGCATCGTGCAGCAGCACCAACAGGCTGCCGTCGGCGTCCTCGCGCAGCAGGTCGATCAGCGCCTGCGCATCGCGCATCAGTCGGGGGCGGAACTCCTTGGACTGCGGGTCGCGCAGGGTGTTCCCGAGGCGCATGCGCAGCGAGTTCCACCGGTGGGCCAGGTCTTCGGTTGCGGCCGCCACCGGCGCTGCGCTGGGGGTGGACGCCACCTCGCCGGGCTGCAGTTCGGCAATCTTGCCCAGGGTCTCGTTGCGCAGAACCATCGCTTCCATGGCCAACAGCCAGGGCTTGCGGATGCGGTCATGGTCGTGCGCATGCACCTGTGGGCCAAGGGCGGCCAGCCGGCGGCGTTGGGCATCGTCCTGAATCAGCGCACCACGCGGCAGCAGCAGCACGCCGCGGGCGTCCCAAAGCGACACCGGCAGGGGTTCGCCCAGTCGCAGCAGCGTCTCGTCAACGGGAAGAAGATTCATGTGGCCCGTATGGTGCCCTCGGTTGCACCGGTGCGGACAGTGAATTAGTGCCGGGAAAGCCGGTCAATGCGAACGATGGATCGCGCATCGGGAATTCTGCGCGGTGCGGCCTCTTGTGTCAGACCGGTTGCAGCACCGCCGCAGGGGGCGCGATAAACTAGAGGTCTCGAGGAGCGTTGCGACGAACGGCACCCGGGCACCCATGGTGCTGCGATGCCGCCGCCAGGCTCGAGACCGTGGGCCCCACCTGCATTGCAAAGGGCCCCACGACGGTTCAACCGCGCTCACCCCTGCTTGACCAGAGCCGAGGTGAACCGTCGCCGCAGGCCCTGGCCGTCATCGGTTTTGCGCCACTGCCGTCCTGCTTCATGTCTGCTGCCACCACTGCCATCACGCCCCCGCCCATGCGCCTGTCGGGGCTGGAGCCTGTCTCCATCGGTCAGGCCTCCCTGTTCGTCAACATCGGCGAACGCACCAATGTCACCGGCTCCAAGGCTTTTGCCCGCCTCATCCTCAACGGCCAGTTCGAAGAGGCTCTGGGCGTGGCCCGCCAACAGGTGGAAAACGGCGCACAGGTCATCGACATCAACATGGACGAGGCCATGCTGGACAGCCAGGCCGCCATGGTGCGTTTCCTGAATCTGATTGCCAGCGAACCCGAAATCAGCCGCGTGCCCATCATGATCGACTCCTCCAAGTGGAGCGTCATCGAAGCCGGGCTGAAGTGCATCCAGGGCAAGGGCATCGTCAACTCCATCTCGCTCAAGGAAGGCGAAGACGAGTTCAAACGCCAGGCGCGGCTGGTCAGGCGCTACGGCGCGGCCGCCGTGGTGATGGCCTTCGACGAGCAAGGTCAAGCCGACACCTGCGCTCGCAAGATCGAGATTTGCCAGCGCGCCTACCGCATCCTCGTGGACGAAGTTGATTTCCCGCCCGAGGACATCATCTTCGACCCCAACATCTTCGCCATCGCCACCGGCATCCCTGAGCACGACAACTACGCGGTCGATTTCATCGAGGCCACGCGCTGGATCAAGCAGCAGCTGCCGGGGGCCAAGGTCAGCGGCGGCGTGAGCAATGTGTC
The DNA here is from genome assembly GCA_945878385.1 of Azohydromonas lata NBRC 102462. Taxonomy (GTDB): domain Bacteria; phylum Pseudomonadota; class Gammaproteobacteria; order Burkholderiales; family Burkholderiaceae_C; genus RFTU01. The sequence continues at coordinate 4,209 of CAMCTE010000102.1, forward strand.
CTTCAGCTTCCGCGGCAACGACCCCGTGCGCGAGGCCATCCACACCGTGTTCCTGTATCACGCCATTCGCGCGGGCCTGGACATGGGCATCGTCAACGCCGGCATGGTCGGTGTGTACGACGAACTCGAGCCGGCCTTGCGGGAACGGGTGGAGGATGTGGTGCTCAACCGCAGGCCCGATGCGGGCGAGCGACTGGTGGAAATTGCCGAAAGCGCCAAGGGCGCGGCCAAGGACGATTCCGCCCGGCTGGCCTGGCGTGCCGGCAGCGTGAACGAACGACTGGCCCATGGCCTGATCCACGGCATCACCGACTTCATCGTGGATGACACCCAAGAGGCCTGGGTGGCGGTGCAGGCCAAGGGCGGGCGCCCTTTGCATGTGATTGAAGGCCCGCTGATGGACGGCATGAACATCGTGGGCGACCTCTTCGGCCAGGGCAAGATGTTCCTGCCGCAGGTGGTGAAAAGCGCCCGCGTGATGAAGCAGGCCGTGGCCCACCTGGTGCCCTACATCGAAGAGGAAAAGCGCCAGTTGCAGGCGGCCGGTGGCGATGTGAAGGCCAAGGGCAAGATCGTGATTGCCACCGTCAAGGGCGATGTGCACGACATCGGCAAGAACATCGTGACCGTGGTCTTGCAGTGCAACAACTTCGAGGTGGTCAATATGGGCGTGATGGTGCCGGCCCAAAAAATATTGGACACCGCCAAGGCTGAAAACGCCGACATCATCGGCCTTTCAGGCCTGATCACGCCCAGCTTGGAAGAAATGCAGCATGTGGCCGCTGAAATGCAGCGCGACCCCTACTTCCGCGAACGCCAGACGCCTCTGCTGATTGGCGGAGCCACCACCAGCCGCGTGCACACGGCGGTGAAGATTTCACCGCACTACGAAGGCCCCATCGTCTATGTGCCCGACGCCTCGCGCAGCGTGGGCGTGTGCTCGGACCTTCTGAGCGACGAGCGCGCCACGCGCTTCATCGACGATCTCAAGGCCGATTACGAGAAGGTGCGCACCCTGCATGCCAACCGCAAGGCCACGCCGTTGGTGAGCTTGGCCGCCGCGCGCGCCAACCCCACTCCGTTGGACTGGTTGAATTACCAGCCGCCCAAGCCGCGCGTGGTGGGGCGTCGGGTTTTCCGCAATCACGATTTGGCCGAGATTGCCGCCTGCATCGACTGGACGCCCTTTTTCCAAACCTGGGACCTGGCCGGCCGCTATCCCGACATCCTGCAGGACGAAGTGGTGGGCGATTCGGCTCGCAAGGTGTTCGAGGATGCCCAACGCATGCTCAAGCGCCTCATCGACGGCCGCTGGCTGCAGTGCCACGGCGTGATGGCGCTGCTGCCCGCGCAATCCGTGGGCGACGACATTGAAATCTTTGCCGACGAAACGCCTGCCGGGCGCGCCAAGCCTGTGATGACCTGGCGCGGGCTGCGCCTGCAAAGTGAGCGCCCGGTGGTGGACGGCGTGAAACGCCCCAACCGCTGTCTGTCTGATTTCGTGGCCCCAGCGGGCTCGGGCCGGCCTGACTACATCGGTCTGTTCGCGGTGAGCTGCCAGGGCGTGGAAAAGAAGGAAGCTCAGTTTCTGGCCGAACACGACGACTACGGCGCCATCATGCTCAAGGCCTTGGCCGACCGGCTGGCCGAGGCCTTTGCCGAGCGGCTGCATCAGCGCGTTCGCACCGAGCTCTGGGGCTATGCGCCCGACGAGCAACTGGCCAACGAAGAGCTGATCAATGAGGCCTACCGGGGTATCCGCCCCGCACCCGGCTACCCGGCCTGCCCAGACCACCGCGCCAAGCTCGACCTGTTCCGCGTGTTGGCGGCTCAGGAGATTGGCATGGGCCTGACCGAAAGCCTGGCCATGACGCCGGCCTCCAGCGTGAGTGGCTTCTATCTGGCCCACCCCGAGGCGCGCTACTTCAATGTGGGCAAGATCGGGCAGGACCAACTGGAAGATTGGGCCGCGCGGCAAGGCCTGGCGCTGGAGGACGCCCGCCGGGCCTTGGCGCCGCTGTTGGACTGAGCGCGCCCGGGTCAGGTGGGGCGTGGCGATGGCCGTGGCGATGACCATGACCATGACCACGGCTGGGGCCCTGCCCCTGCCCCTGCCCCTGCCCATCCCCCTGCTCTTCAGGCCGGAACTGCGCCGCGGTGCATCAGAGCCCGCCGCATTTGCAGCGCTTCAGCCAGGTGCGGCACCTCCACCTGCGGCATTTCGCTGAGGTCGGCCACCGTGCGGGCCACGCGCAGCACGCGGTGCAGGCTGCGCCCGCTCAGGCCCAGCCGCTCCGCGGCCCGCTGCAAGAAGGCCTGTGCGGTCGAATTCAAGGGGGCGTGCGCGCTCAATCCTGCTGACCCCAACTGCGCATTGCTGCAGCCCTGGCGCTGCAGTTGAAGGGCCCTGGCCTGCGCCACGCGCAGCGCCACGGCTGAACTGGGCTCGCCATCGGCCGGCCCCAGCAGTTCGGCCGGTGCGGTGGCCGGTACTTCAAGCTGCAGGTCGATCCGGTCCAGCAGCGGGCCGGACAAGCGCCCTTGGTAGCGCTGCACCGCGTCGGGCGTGCACCGGCACGCCGGGGCACCGGGAACCCGGCTTCCCAACCAGCCGCAGGGGCAGGGGTTCATCGCCGCCACCAACAGCAACCGGCAGGGGAAGCGGGCCTGGCGCGCTGCCCGCGACACCACCACATGGCCGGTTTCCAAGGGTTCGCGCAAGGCTTCCAACGCCCGGCGCGGGAATTCGGGCAGTTCGTCAAGAAACAAGACGCCATGGTCGGCCAGGGAGATTTCGCCCGGGCGCGGCGGGTTGCCCCCGCCCACCAGCGCCGCGGCGGTGCAACTGTGATGCGGCGCCCGCCACGGCCGTTGGCCCCACTGAGCCAGGTCCAGGGGCGCGCGGCTCACGCTGCGCATGGCCGCACAGTCCAGGGCCTGCTCTTCCGTGAGGGCGGGCAGCAGGCCCGGCAGCCGCTGTGCCAACATGGATTTGCCCGCACCGGGTGGCCCCACCAGCAGCAGGCTGTGTTCTCCGGCGGCTGCAAGTTCGAGGGCCTTCTTGGCCTCGGGCTGGCCGCGGATGTCGCGCAGGCAGGGCCCCAGCGCCTCCACGCTACCGCACCGTCTTGGCGGTGGGTGGGCCTGTGACAGCGGCAGGGCGTCACTGCCGGGCAGCAGGGCCTGCACCACCTCGCGCAGCGTTTGGGCCTGCAGCACCTGCACACCGTCCACCAGGGCGGCTTCGGCTGCACTGGCCGCGGGCAGCACCAGGCGGCGGTGCCGTGCCGGCTCGGGCCCACCAGCCGTTGTGGCGCTTCGGCGCAGCCCCAAGGCGATGGCCAGTGCCCCATGCACCGGTCGCAGGTCGCCTGCCAAGGAAAGTTCGCCCGCGAACTCATGCCGGGCGAGCTGCTCGGCATCCAAGAGCCCCTGGGCCGCCAGGATGCCCAGCGCAATGGGCAGGTCAAAGCGGCTTGAGGCTTTGGGTAAGTCGGCCGGGGCCAGCGAAACGGTGATGCGCTGGTTCATCGGGTAATCCCAGCCGCTGTGCAACAGTGCCGAGCGCACCCGTTCGCGGGCTTCGCGCACCTCGGTGTCGGCCAGGCCCACCAGGGTCATGCAGGGCAGGCCGTTGGCCAGATGCACTTCCACTTGCACCGGCGCTGCCTGCAAGCCCTCGATGGTGCGGGTGTGCACCACGGCCAATCCCATGCCATTTCCTTCCTCGGCAGCCGCCGGGCCGGTGCTGGGCCCCTTGCCCCCACCGCCCTGTCGCGCCATGGCCCCCATTGTGGAAAACAGCCTGGCGCCTGCGCATCCCCCAGAAGGACCACTCTGAAGTGCCGCCTTGGTGCGGATTCGACCGCCGAAGGCCCCAATGCACCGCCTTGGTGCACCAAGTTGGTGCAATTTGTCCTTGAATTTCGCGGAATCGGTCTCGGGGCGATGGCATGGAAGTTGCCCTTATAGGGTGTTGTTCTCGTTTGACCCTACTTAGGAGCCTTCATGAAAAAGACCATCTTCTCCACCGCACTGACCGCCGCCGTGTTGGCCTTGTCCGCCCTGGCCCCCGGTATGGCGCAAGCCCAGGCGGCGGCCCCCGAGGCCAGCCCGCTGACCTTCAACATCGGCGCGTTCTCTGAGTATCGCTATCGCGGCATTTCGCAAACGCGCTCGCAGCCTGCCGTCCAAGGTGGCTTCGACTACGCGCTGCCGGGTGGTTTCTACATCGGTGCCTGGGCCTCGTCCATCAAGTGGATCAAGGACGCCAAGGGTGGCGCTGATGTCGAGATCGACCTCTACGGCGGCTACAAGGGCACGATTTCCGACGGCCTGACCTACGACGTGGGCGCCTTGCGCTACGTGTACCCCAGCAACGGCCTGAAGCCTGACGCCGACACGCAGGAGTTCTACGGTGCCATCACCGCGGGCCCCGTCACCGTGAAGTATTCGCACGCCACTTCCAACCTGTTCGGCTTTGCCGACAGCAAGGGCAGCGGCTACCTGGACATCACCGCCACCTTCGACCTGGGCGACGGCTACATGCTGGCCCCCCATGTGGGCCACCAGCGCGTGTCCGGCAAGGGCAACGGCATCTACTCGTACACCGACTACGCCCTGACCCTGAGCAAGGATTTCAGCGGCATCGTCCCCAGCATTTCGATCCTCGGCACCGACGCACCCAAGAGCTCCTATGTGTCGCCCGGCGGCAAGAACCTGGGTCGCAGCGGCGTGGTCGTGGGCCTCAAGTACAACTTCTGAAGCCAACCGTCGGATAGGAGACTGTTTTATGAAGATGGTGACTGCCATCGTCAAGCCCTTCAAGCTTGACGAAGTCCGGGAGGCGCTCAGCGCCCTCGGCGTTCAGGGATTGACCGTGACCGAAGTCAAGGGCTTCGGTCGACAGAAGGGCCACACGGAGCTGTACCGCGGCGCCGAGTATGTGGTGGACTTCCTGCCCAAGGTCAAGGTCGAGGCCGCTGTGGACGACGCCATCGTCGACCGCGTCATCGAGGCCATCGAAAGCGCTGCCCGCACCGGCAAGATCGGTGACGGCAAGATCTTCGTTTCCCCGCTGGAGCAGG
>CAMCTE010000103.1 GCA_945878385.1 Azohydromonas lata NBRC 102462
TGCCTGCGAAGCTTTGTTCGATGCCGGCATCGACCCGCGTGTTCGCGCCCATCGGCTCAGCAGGCCTCGCGCCGCGCGGTTGCTGCAAGCGGTGCGGCAGACGCTGGCCCAGGCCCTGGCCTTGGGCGGGTCTACCTTGCGGGACTTTCGTGATGCGCACGGCATGAGTGGGGCTTTTCAGAATCAGGCGCGGGTGTATGGCCGCGAGGGCCAGCCCTGCCTGAGTTGCACCACGCCCATCCGGCGCGTGGTGCTGGGGCAGCGGTCGACCTTTTATTGCCCCAAGTGTCAGCGTCGATGAAACCGCCGTTGGTGCAGGCGGCGCAGGTGCGCGACTTCGCCGCGCGTGTGGTGGCTTGGCAGCGTCTGCATGGCCGCCACGGGCTGCCGTGGCAGGGCACGCGCGACCCTTACCGCATCTGGCTGTCGGAAATCATGCTGCAGCAGACGCAGGTGGCCACCGTGTTGCGCTACTACGGCCGCTTTCTCCAGCAGTTCCCATCGGTGATGGAGCTGGGGCAGGCCTCCATCGACGAAGTGCTTGCCTTGTGGAGCGGCCTTGGTTACTACAGCCGGGCGCGCAATCTGCATGCCTGTGCTCAGGCCGTGCTGCGCGACCATGGCGGGGTATTTCCCTGCGACGCTGCGGTACTGGAGCGCCTGCCGGGTATTGGCCGCTCCACGGCTGCGGCGGTGGCGGCATTTTCTTCCGGCCAACGCAAGGCCATCCTGGACGGCAATGTGAAGCGGGTACTGACCCGGCATCGCGCCTTCGACCAGGATGTGGCCAAGCCCTCGGCGATGCGCGACCTGTGGGACTTGGCCGAATCGCTGTTGCCCATGGAGGAGGGCATTGAGCCCTACACCCAGGGTTTGATGGACCTGGGCGCCACCGTGTGCCTGTTGCGCCGCCCTCGATGCGCCCAATGCCCCTTGCAATCGGATTGCGCGGCTCATGCTCTGGGCCGCCCTACGGACTTTCCCGTGAAGACCCGGCGCGTCAAGCGCGGCCAAAGAGAGTCGGTGCTGTTGATGGCCCTGAGCCCGACAGAGCCACGGCACTCGCCACGCCAGGTGCTGCTGCAGCAAAGGCCGGCCAGCGGCATCTGGGCGGGCTTGTGGACGCTTCCGCTGTTCGAAGACGAGGCGGGCTTGACCAGTGGCCTGGCAGCCTGCGGTTTTCAGGATGGGGCACAGTTTGAAGTGCTGCCTACCGTGCAGCACGCCTTGACACACTTGGAGTGGACCTTGCGGCCGCGGCGCATGGTGCTGACGCAGGATCAGTGGGCAGCATGGGCTGCATGTGCGGGAAGGGGTACGGGGCTTGCAGGGGCGCATCAGCCCGCGGGTGATGCGCTTGCACAGGGCCGCTGGATGCCGGTGGAAGACGCGTTGACCTGTGGGTTGCCTGCGCCCATCCGCAAGCTGCTGGAGGACTACTGCCTGGGCCCGCGGCCCTGACCGCGCACCACACCCTTGGTGCGCAGGAATTCGTCGACGAGTTGCAGGCGCATCACCGGGTCTTCCAATTCCATCAGGCGCTGCTTGGCCGCCAGGCTGATGGGCAGGATTTCGCACCAGCGATTGGCGACCCAACCGGCGTTGCCCAACTCATGCGGAACGGTGAAGGGTTCAAGGCCCTGATCCCGCAATGACCCGATGGCGTCCACCAGGGCCTGCACCGTACCCTCCAGTGCGGTGGGGGGCTCCACCGCGCCGTCGGGGTCCACTGGCGTGCCCCGCGCACGCCAAAGCCCATTGGCCTGTTGCTTCGCGTCGCTGATCTTCACCCGCTGCGTGCCGATGCAGCGGATCTGCAGAATGCCGGCTTGGTCGGCATCCACTTCGTCCAACTGGGCCAGAGTGGCGCAATGTTCCATGCGGGTGGCGGCCTCTGCGCCGCCGCGCTGCACTTCCGCGCCTTGCTTGAGGCACACCACGCCGAACGGTTCACCACGACGCAGGCAGTGGCCCATCAGGTCAAGATAGCGAGCCTCGAACACCTTAAGGCCCAGGATGCCACCCGGGAACAGCACCGTCTGCAAAGGAAACAGCGGGACCGATTCGTACCAGGCTTCGTTCAGGACAGAGGACACATTCACGACTTGTTCCTTCCGGCCAGTTCCCGGTGGCGAAGCAGGGTAACGACGCGTTGCCCAAAGACGGCCGCCAACTGCTCGGCCACATAGACCGAGCGGTGTTGGCCGCCGGTGCAACCGATGGCTACCGTCAGGTAGCTTCGCTGGTCGTGCTTGAAGTCTTCAAGCCAGCGGTGAATGAATGCACTGATGTGGTGAATCATCTGCTGCGCTTCGGGTTGACTCTTGAGGTAATCCATCACGCCGCTGTCCCGCCCCGTCTGCAAGCGCAGTTCTCGCTGGTAATAGGGGTTGGGCAAGACGCGCACATCGAACACAAAATCGGCGTCCAAGGGTACGCCGTGTTTGTACGCGAAGGACTCGAAAACAAGCGTGAGTCTTCCGTGGGGAATGCCCAAGAGATCACGGACAGTGGACCGCAGTTGGGCTGGCAGCAGCTTGCTGGTGTCCACCACGGTGGCCAGGTTGCGGATGTCGGCCATCATTTCGCGCTCCAGGGCGATGGCGTCCATCAGCGCGCGTTGGTCGGGGACGGCGGCATCGCGCAGCGGCGCTGGCCCCTCATCTGGCGCTCCCGGCACCAGGGGCATGGCTGGCGTGGGCCGGGTCAGTGCCGCGCGGCCCGTCAAGGGTTGCGGGCGACGGGATTCAGAGAAGCGGCGCACCAGGATGTCCGTGGCGGCTTCCAGGAACACCACGCGCAGCCGCAAGCCTTCGCTGGACAAGCTGCGGATGAGGTCGGCCAGCATGGAGGGCGACCCGGTGCTGCGCACATCCACCGCCACGGCCACTGTGGGTTGAGCCCTTGCGTGTTCGACCTGCAGAAAGGCCCGCAGCAATTCCGGCGGGAGGTTGTCCACGCAGAAATAGCCGGCGTCTTCCAGCGCATTCATGGCCACGGACTTGCCCGAACCCGAGATGCCGGTGATGAGCACCAACTCCCGAAGCTCGGCTCCCCTGCTGGTGTCGGAATGCGGGTTCATGGCGTGGCGGCGGACCGGCCGCTTTCCAGCAGGCTTTGCGCATGGGCCAGGCTGGTGGACAGGCGCTCTCCGCCCAGCATGCGCGCCAGCTCGGCCACGCGGGCTTCGCCGTCCACCGGCGCAACCTGGCTGGTGGTGTGGCCACTGCGCGCCTGTTTGCTCACCACGAAGTGGTGGTCGGCACAACTGGCCACCTGCGCCAGGTGCGTGACCGACAGCACCTGCCGTTGGCGGCCCAACTGTTTCATCAGCCGGCCGACGGTGTCGGCCACCGTGCCGCCCACGCCGGCGTCGATTTCGTCAAAGATGAGGGTGGCGGCACCTTGCGCATCGTCCTGTGCAGTGGTGACGGCAATGGCCAGTGCCAGGCGAGACAGCTCTCCGCCCGAAGCCACTTTGGCCAAGGCGCGGGGCTCGCTGCCCTCATGGCCGGCCACGCGCAATTCCACGGATTCGCGGCCCCAGGACTGCGGCTCGGTTTCGGGCAGGAGCGCCACTTCGAACCGGCCGCCCGTCATGCCCAGTTGCTGCATCGCCTGCGTGACTTGCTTGCCTAGGCGTGGCGCGGCCTTGCGGCGCAACTGGGTGGCTTTAGCGGCCACTCGTTCGTACTCGGACAGCGCAGCCGCACAGCGCGACTGAAGCGCTTCAAGGTCGCCTGCCAAATCGAGCTGCTGCAGTTCTTGTTCCCACTGTTGCATCAGGGTGGGCAGCTCTTCGGGTTGGCGGCGCAGTCGCCGCGCCAAGCCCATCCAGGCCGAAAGGCGTTCATCCAGTTCCCGCAGGCGAGTCGGGTCGAGCTCGGCGCGCCCGAGGTAGCTGCGCAGGCTGTGGGCTGCATCATCCAACAGCGATTGGGCCGATTCGAGTGTGTCGGCGATGGGCGCAAGCCGAGCGTCGTGCCGCTGCACCTCGTGCAGGCGCTGCAGCGCCAGGTGCAAGCCGCGCAGAACGGTGTCGCCATCGCCGTCCAGGGCTTCGAGGCTGGCCTGACCGGCTTCAATCAGCGATTGTCCGTGCGACAAGCGAGCGTGTTCTTCGTTGATCTCCGGCCATTGCCCGTCTTCAGGAGACAATTTTCGCAATTCGCCCAACTGCCAAGCGAGGCCTTCGCGTTCGCGTGCCAAGGTGTCTGCATGGGTGCGTGCCCGCTCCAGGGCCTCGCGTGCGTCGCGCCAGGCCTGCCACGCAGCCTGTACGGCACGCACCTCGACACCGGCCACCGCATCCACCAGGGTGCGAACCGAAGCTGGCCGGGTAAGACTTTGCCAGGCGTGTTGGCCGTGTATGTCCAGCACTTGTTCGGCCACATGCTTGAGTTGGGCGGCCGTGGCGCTATGGCCATTGATCCAGGCCCGGCTCTTGCCACCCGATTCAATGCTTCGCCGCAGGAAGAGCAGGCCGTCTTCGGGTTCCAGCCCGGCTTCGGCAAGCCAGGGCAGCAGTGCCGGCGGGCAATCGAATTCGGCGGTGATGTCGGCCCTCGCGGCGCCTTCACGGACCACACCGGCATCGGCCCGCTGGCCCAGGGCCAGCTGCAGTGCATCGATCAGGATGGACTTGCCGGCGCCGGTTTCCCCGGTGAGCACTGAAAAGCCGGCGTGGAAGTCGAGTTCCAGTGAGTTGACGATGACGAAGTCGCGGATGGACAGGCGGCGCAGCATCAGATCACCCCTTCGTTCCAGTGCAGCTTGCGGCGCAGGGTGCCGTAGAAGCTCCAGCCTTGGGGATGCAGGAAGCGCACGGTGTGCTCGGAACGGCGCACCCGAACTTGGTCGCCGTGCAGCAGGCTGGCCAGGCTTTGCATGTCGAAGTTGGCCGAGGCGTCGCGCCCGGCCACGATTTCGATGCGAACTTCGCCGCGGTCGGGCAGCACGATGGGGCGGTTGGACAAAGTGTGGGAGGCAATGGGCACCAGCACCCAGCCACCGATACCCGGATGCAGGATGGGACCGCCGGCTGAGAGCGCGTAGGCGGTGCTGCCCGTGGGAGAGGCCAGAATCAGGCCGTCGGCCCGGACATTGGCCACGAATTGCCCATCCACCTCCACCCGAAGTTCCACCATGGCGGCCGTGGCGCCGCGGCTGACCACCACATCATTGAGTGAAAGGCCTTCGAAGATGCGGTGGCCATCGCGCCAAATACCGCCTTCGATCATGGTGCGTGATTCCACCTCCACGGCGCCTGCCAGCATGGCGGGCAGCACCTCGCGGTATTTCTCGACGGGGATGTCGGTGATGAAGCCCAGCCGCCCCTGGTTGATGCCGATCAAGGGCACATTCTGGCGAGCGAGTTGCCGGGCAATTCCCAGCATGGTGCCGTCGCCCCCAAGCACCACCGCCACATCGCAGCGTTGGCCCAGTTCTTTGGCCGGCACGCTGCCGAACTCGGACAGGCCCGTATTGAGCGCGGTCTCGCGCTCGAGCACCACCTCCACTCCCGAGCGTTCGAGGAAGTGGGCGATGTCTGCCAGCACATTGCGGATGCCCTGGGCCTGGTACTTGCCCACCAAGGCTGCACGACGAAAGGGCTTTGCCATGATGCGATGAATTAAAGCATGGCCGCCCCGCTCTGTGATCACCCATTGAAGTGACCCTAAACTCGGGCCCTCAAGTCATGGACGACCGATCCCGCACCCTGCTCAAACTCCTCGTCGAGCGCTACATCGCCGACGGGCAGCCCGTGGGCTCGCGCACGCTCTCACGCGCCCCAGGCCTGGAATTGAGCCCGGCCACCATCCGCAATGTGATGGCCGACCTGGAAGAGCTGGGCCTGATCGCCAGCCCCCACACCAGCGCCGGGCGCATTCCCACGGCCAAGGGTTACCGCTTGTTTGTCGACACGATGCTGACGGCGCGCCCCTTTGAGGCCGAGCAACCCCCACCGGAAGTGGCCGCGGTGGCGCAGCAATTGCACCCGGACCAACCCCAGCGGGTGATTGCCAGCGCCGCGCAGATGCTGTCGAGCCTGTCGAACTTCGTGGGCGTGGTGACCGCACCGCGCAAGGCCGGCGTGTTCCGTCACATTGAATTCCTCCGCTTGGGCGAGCGGCGTGTGTTGGTGATCCTGGTCGCGCCCGACGGTGATGTGCAGAACCGTGTGATCTTCACCACGCACGACTTCACGCAGACCCAGTTGGTGGAGGCCACCAATTTCCTGAACACGCACTACGCCGGCATCACCCTCGAAGAAATGCGCCAACGCCTGAAGGGCGAGGTGGACAGCCTGCGCGCCGAAATTGCGCAGTTGATGCAGGCCGCGGTGGACGCCGGCAGCGAGGCCCTGGCTGAAACCACCGAGCAGGTGGTGGTCAGTGGCGAGCGCAATCTGCTGGGTGTGCAGGACTTTGGGCAGGACATGGGGTCTCTGCGTCGGATGTTCGACCTGTTTGAGCAGAAGACACAACTGCTGCGCCTGTTGGACAACAGCAGCCGTGCCGAAGGCGTGCGCATCTTCATCGGCGGCGAAAGCCGTGTGGTGCCCTTCGAGGAGTTGTCGGTGGTGTCGGCCCCTTACGAGATCAACGGACAGGTGGTGGGCACGCTGGGTGTGATCGGCCCGACGCGCATGGCCTACGACCGCATGATCCAGATCGTGGACATCACCTCGCGCATGGTGAGCCACGCGCTGAGCCAGAAGTAGGCTGCGTTCAGAAGGGGATCTTGCGCGTCAGGATCTGCCACCACATCAGCCAATCACCCATGAAGGAATACAGCGGCTGCTTGAACGAGGCGGGTTTGTTCTTTTCGAACCCAAAGTGGCCGATCCACGCAAAACCGTATCCCATGAGCAAGCCCAACAGGATGAGGCTGGGCTTGGCTTGCGCGGCAGCCCCGATGAAGCAGGCCAAGCCCAAGCTGGTGCCCACGAAGTGAAGGCGGCGGCAGGTGCGGTTGGCGTGTTCACCCAGGTAGAAGGGGTAGAACTCGGCAAAGGTTTGGAAGCGGCTGACGGAGTTGGTTTCACTCATGGCTGGCTCTGAGGTTTGCGCCCATATCGGAGCTTGGTGATGAGGATGGTGGCCGCTAGCGTCAGGGTGACGGCATTGGCCACGATGATGGGCCATTCGCCCAAGCCGATGCCATAGACCAGCCACAAGGCTACGCCGACGGTGAAGCAGCTGTACATCCCCAGCGAGATACCGCTGACATTTCGCGTGCGCAGTGTGAGCACCGCCTGCGGCACGAAGGACAGGGTGGTGAGTGTGGCAGCGGCGTAGCCGATCCAATCTTGGGTAGCCATGCGGCGATGGTAGCCGCACCCTGCGCCATGCCGCCGCCTAGAATATTGTTGCGCGGGCCGTTAGCTCAGTTGGTTAGAGCAGAGGACTCATAATCCTTTGGTCGCTGGTTCAAGTCCAGCACGGCCTACCAGTTCCCCTCTATGCCACTTCGCGCACCCGCCTTGCCGCAGGCGCGATACGCTGATCGATCGGGTCGAGGGGAATTCCTCTTCATTGAGCATGCGTATGGGGGTTGGATCGTCCCCGTCACAAGGTAAAGCTGAGGATTCAAAAACTGATGGGCATTCGGTTGAACCAGATAGGGTGTTGCGGTCGCTGAAGGCCTCCAGAAAGCAAACCAGGTGTCATCTATGAACCGCCATGTCCGTCACACGCTCCGAAATGCGGTTGCCGCATGGGCAGTACTGCTTCATTGCTGCGCCTCAGCCCAGCCGGCAGCTCCAATGACATGCGCGAACCCGATAAGCACACTTGAGATCAACGAGTGCGCCATGAGGGAGTACAAGCTCCGGGACCGCGAACTGAACGACGCTTACAGGGCCCTCACTGCCGCGCTTAAGCCCGATGGTGCCGGCGATGAAACTGACTACTCAGCAGTAAAGACTCAGCTCGTGGTTGCGCAGAAGGCTTGGGTTGCTTACCGCGACGCGGACTGCGGCGCTCTGAGGAAGTACTACGAGCAAGGAACCATACGAACCGCAATGCACTTGGGTTGTCTCATTGAACGCACTGTCCAAAGAACCAAAGAACTCAAGGCGTGGCGTGCGCAGTGATGCCTAACCACTCGTTCAACCGACCCGCCACGGCGCTTGCTTCCATCTATCGGTTGACTCGAACATCTGGCCGTACCCAAAGCTCGATGACACACACTCAATGAAGCTGACTCAGCAGCGTGCTTCGGTGCGCCGTAGCTGGTGACCTGATTCAAATCCGGCAAATCAATGCATGCGAGGCAGTCTCACCGGTAGGATCATTCCCGGTACCCGAGCACCGGCCGATCAAGCCTGTGCACGTGCGCAAGTTCATCGAACTGCTGGAAGGTGCCGGATCATGGGCAAGATCAACGACCATCCCTTTGAAGTGCGACCGCTGTCGGATGAAGACGGTGGGGCTATCTCATTTCCTTCCCTGACTTCGCCGAATGCATCTCCGATGGTGATTCCGTCGAGGAAGCCATTGAGAATGGAAGGGACGCACTGAAGGCCACCATCGCGGCTTTGAAGGCCAAGAAGTTGCCGATGCCTGCGCCCAACAGCGCAGGCGTGGCATCGGGCAAGTTCGTGGCGCGGGTGTCCCAGACGGTCTGCGCGCAACTTGCCACACGCGCCAAGTCCAAGACGGTTTCGCAGCACCTCAAGGCTGCGCCACGCCCTCAAATCCAGCACGGCCTACCGCCCGCCTAGCCGAGCTCAACACGCGCCCATGTTCGCCTTCGGGTCCGCGCTTCGCTGTGGCACCTTCACGAGCTTGCTGGTGTCGTAACCCATGCCCTTGACCCGCGCAACAAGCCCGGCATAGCGCGCTTCGTCCACGGAGGGTGTTCGTGCCATGATCCACACATAGTCCCGCGCACTGCGGGCGATGATGGTCTCGGTGTATTGGGCATCCACATGCGAGATGACGAATTCCGCCTTGATGGGCCACAAAAACTGCATGCCCCAGATAGCGTTGCGCGTGCCCTCGACTACGAAGCCCTTGGGCTGCATGCACTTGGCCGGTCCGTCGAAACCACCCTTGTTGAAGGTGAAGGTGGTGTGGATGGTGCCGTCCGGCGCAAGCGAGTAAGACTCAACTGCGTTGTAGATGTCTTTTTCGAGGAAGGTCGGAATCACGCCGATCACATACCAAGGCCCCATGAAGCGCTGCAGGTCCACCGAGGGCGCCACTGGCACGGTAACCGCCTGCGGCGTGATGGCGCAGGCGCCGAGGGTAGAAGCGAG
>CAMCTE010000104.1 GCA_945878385.1 Azohydromonas lata NBRC 102462
GTCTCGGTGGTCTCGGTGGTCTCGGTGGTCTCGGTGGTCTCGGTGGTCTCGGTGGTCTCGGTGGTCTCGGTGGTCTCGGTGGTCTCGGTGGTCGATCTGGGGGTCGTGGCGGGGGTCGCCGAACCGATCACCGCTGGGGGTCGGGGCGACAGCGATGCGCGGGGAATGCGCAGACGGGGCGAAGAGGGGCGGATAAGGATGGGGACGGCGAGCCGTGATGATAAGGAGCCTCCACCATCGCGGCTAGGATGTGGGCATGAACCCTTCCCTGCCCGCCGATGCACCCGCCGCCGGCACGCCAGCCTACACCGTGCGGCGCGAGAGCCGCAGCCTGCATCTGCCCATCCGCGATGTGAACTACCACGTGCGCCTGTGGGGCGACCCGGCCAATTGCAGCCCTGAGCGCCCGGCGCTGGTGATGGTGCACGGCTGGATGGATGTGGCGGCATCCTGGCAGTTCCTGGTGGATGCGATGCGCGAAGACCGCTTCATCGTGGCCCCGGACTGGCGCGGCTTCGGCCACAGCCGGGTGCACCCGGACACCGACTGCTACTGGTTTGCCGACTACCTGGCCGACCTGGAGGCGTTGCTGAATTCAGCCGCCCTGCCCTGGCCTGACCTGCCGCACATCGACCTGCTGGGCCACAGCATGGGCGGCAATGTGGTGATGATGTACGCCGGCACCCGCCCGGCACGCATTCGGCGCCTGATCAATCTGGAAGGCTTCGGCCTGCCCGAACGGCCGGCCGAGCATGCACCGGTGCAGATGGCCAAGTGGCTCGATGAATTGGCCGCACCGCAGGAGCTGCGCGACTACGACGGCGCGCCGGCCGTGGCGCAGCGGCTGATGAAGAACAACCCGCGCCTGCGCGCGGACAAGGCCGAATGGCTGTCGCAGCGCTGGGCGCAGCCCGATGAGCATGGCCGCTGGCGCATCCTCGGCGACCCCGCACACAAACGGGTGAACCCCTACCTGTACCGGGTGCCCGAGGTGCTGGCCTTCTGGAAGCGCATCAGCGCGCCGATGCTTTCGGTGGTGGGTCGGCAGACGAGTCTGCAGCAGTGGTGGGGCGACCGCTATACCCTGGCCGAGTTCCACGAACGGCTGAAGGCGGTGCCGCAGGTGCGCAGCGAATGGATCGACGACTGCGGCCACATGCTGCACCACGACCAGCCGCAGCGCCTGGCCGAGCTGATCGAAGACTTTCTGGCCTAGGACAGCTGCATCCGCAGCCGGCAGTGGCCGGGCCACACGCTCTTGGGCTGCTCGCGCGAGGCATCCAGGCAGCCGCCTTGGGCATACACGCCCTGCGGGTCACGCAGGCGCATCATGCGCTCGAGCACCCGGCTGCGTTCAGCGGGGTCGGCCTGGGTGCGCGCCACCTGGGCATCCACCCGTGTTTCGTCCATCTGCCATTCGTGCTGTTCGTCCTGGTAGGCCCCGTCGCGCCAATGGAAGATCTCGATGCACTTTTCCTCAAGCGTGTAGGGCCGATCGTGCTTCCAGAAATTGCTGAAGAGCCCACCGCCCAGGTAGATGACCCAGGACCCTTCATAACCCAGGGCGTCGGATGAACGCTCGTCGGGGTTGCGGAACCACAGACGGTCACCCGGCACGAAATAGCGCGCCGGCAGGGGCTGCTCGTTCGAACCGAACTCATCGAGGAACACGTCGTGGAACTCGCGGGAACGGATGGCGCAGCGACGGCAGCGCTGCTCCAGGTTCTCCAGCATCGAGTGATTGACGCACTCGAGTTCCTCGGAGAGACCCAACAGGATCACGTACTCGCTGGCACGGTAGCAGGAGAAATCGTAGAGCTGCCCGGTGATCGAGGGCTGCGTGGCCGCGCGCAGGGCATCGCTCAGGCGTTCGCCAGGGCGCAGCAGGAAGCCGGCGTCGTCGTCGTAGGTCCAGTAACGCTCGGGGCGCTCGGCGGCCAGGGTTTTGAAGGCCACCGCGGTTTGCGCAGCGGCCCGGCAGATGCGGCGCTGCACCCGCACGTGCGATGCGAATTCATCGACGTCGTCGAACTCAAAGGCCACGGGACTGCCCAGCAGGGCCACGGCCACCTCACGCTCCAGCACGCGGTCAAGGTCGCCACCCGCAGGGTCCAGGCAGGCGCGCAGGTTGAGGGTGCTGTAGTGGGGCATCAGTGCCTCGCGCGCTTCCTGCGTGAGCACATGACCGCTCGAAGCAGCCGGCGCGGGAAGTTCATGCCACAGGTGATGGGAAAGCCCCAAGTGGCCTTCCAGGTAGTCGATCATGGCGTGGGAGGCCGCGGCATCGGATCGAGCCAACCGTACCCCACCGGCCAAGCCGGTTCCCGCCACAAGGCATCCCATGTCCATCTGCCGTCTCCTGTACAGGCTTGAAGACCCTGACTGCTGTGAAGCCCGCAGGCACCCGCCTGCAAGCCGTGTGCGCCCTCCGTCACATGGCTGCACGACAAGCCCGGGTCATGCTAAGCGGCCGCGACAGCCTGAAGGACCGGGGAAAACCCACACCAGGCATCCGGCCAAAAGCGGGCACCCATGCGAAAATTCCGGGTTTACCCAAATCACCCGATCGTCATGGACACCGAACAGATCAACGCCATCGGCACCGCCCTGGTTGACCTCTCCGAACGCACCGAACAGCTTCGGGGGTATCTTTGACTACGACCGCAAAGCCCTGCGCCTGAACGAAGTGAACGCGGCCCTTGAAAACCCGGCCGTGTGGAACGAACCCAAGCGCGCCCAGGAATTGGGGCGCGAGAAGAAGTCGCTGGAGACGGTGGTCGAGACCATCAACCACCTGACGCAGAACCTGGCCGACAACTCCGAGCTCTATGCCATGAGCAAGGAAGAAGGCGATATCGACGGCCTGCAGGCCATCAGCGATGAAACCGAAGCGCTGCGTGCCACGGTGGAACAGCTCGAGTTCCGCCGGTTGTTCGCCAACCAGGCCGACCCGCTGAACTGCTTCATCGACATCCAGGCCGGCGCGGGCGGCACCGAGGCCTGCGCCTGGGCCTCGAGGCTGCTGCGTCAGTACCTGAAGTACTGCGAACGCAAGGGCTTCAAGGCCGAGGTGCTGGAAGAAACCGAAGGGGATGTGGCAGGCCTGCGCAGCGCCACCATCAAGGTGGAAGGTGACTACGCCTATGGCCACCTGCGCACGGAAACCGGCGTGCACCGTTTGGTGCGCAAGAGCCCCTTCGATTCGGCCGGTGGCCGCCACACCTCGTTCGCCTCGCTCTTCGTGTACCCCGAGGTGGATGATTCGATCGAAATCGACATCAACCCGGCCGACGTGCGAACCGACACCTTCCGCGCCAGCGGCGCCGGCGGCCAGCACATCAACAAGACCGACTCGGCCGTGCGCCTGACGCACATCCCCACCGGCATCGTGGTGCAGTGCCAGAACGACCGTTCCCAGCACCGCAACCGCGATGAGGCCTGGGCCATGCTGCGTTCGCGCCTGTATGAACACGAAATGCGCAAGCAGCGCGAAGAGCAGCAAAAGCTCGAAGACAGCAAGACTGATGTGGGCTGGGGCCACCAGATCCGCAGCTATGTGCTGGACCAGAGCCGCATCAAGGACCTGCGCACCAACGTCGAAATCAGCAACACCCAGAAGGTGCTGGATGGCGATCTCGACAGCTTCATCACCGCGAGTTTGAAGCAGGGTCTTTGAAGTTCGCCTCGCGTCACTCGCCCACGCCACCTACACGACCCCCTATTCAGCCCGGCCTTGCTCCACAAGGGTGCGCCGGGCCTCCACACAAGACCGCACACCGGAGACTCCCATGCGCGAAGGCACCGCCCCCGTCACCATCAACCGGCTGGACTACCGCCAGCCCGATTACTGGATCCGCAGCGTCGACCTCACCTTCGACCTCGACCCGGCCAAGACCATCGTGGCCAGCAAGTTGGAGATCGAACGCAACGCTGCAGGCGACACCGCCCCGGCCCTGCGCCTGCAGGGTGAAGACCTCAACCTGTTGCGCGTGCTGGCCAACGGAGAAAGCGTGAGCTTCCGCCACGAGGACGGGATGTTGGTGATCGACACGCCGCCGAATGTGGCCGTGGGTGAGCGTTTCACCTTGGAGATCCGCAACACGATTGCGCCGGAGAAGAACACGCAGCTCTCAGGCCTGTACACCTCCGGCGGCGGCTTCTTCACCCAGTGCGAAGCCGAAGGCTTTCGCCGCATCACCTACTTCCTGGACCGGCCCGATGTGATGGCCGTCTACACGGTCACGCTGCGCGGCAACAAAGCGAACTACCCCGTGCTGCTGAGCAATGGCAACCTGGTGGAGCAAGGTGAGTTGGACAACGGCCGCCACTACGCCAAGTGGCACGACCCCTTCCCCAAGCCCAGCTACCTGTTTGCACTGGTGGCGGCCGACCTGGTGTGCCGGGAACAACACATCCGTTCGCGCGGGGGCAAGGACCACCTGCTGCAGGTGTATGTGCGCCGCGGCGACCTGGAAAAGACCGAGCACGCGATGAACTCGCTGGTGGCTTCGCTGATCTGGGACGAGCAGCGCTTTGGCCTGCCGCTTGATTTGGAACGCTTCATGATCGTGGCCGTGGGCGACTTCAACATGGGCGCCATGGAGAACAAGGGCCTGAACATCTTCAACACGAAGTATGTGTTGGCCAGCCCCGCCACCGCCACCGATGGTGATTTCTTCAACATCGAAAGCGTGGTGGCCCACGAGTACTTCCACAACTGGACGGGTAACCGCATCACCTGCCGCGACTGGTTCCAGCTGTCTTTGAAGGAAGGCCTGACCGTCTTCCGCGACCAGGAATTCAGCATGGACATGGCCGGCAGCGCCAGCGCGCGCGCGGTGTGCCGCATCGGTGATGTGCGTGTGCTGCGCGAAGCGCAGTTCCCGGAGGATTCGGGCCCCATGGCCCACCCGGTGCGGCCCGACCAGTACCAGGCCATCGACAACTTCTATACGCCCACTGTGTACAACAAGGGCGCTGAAGTGGTGCGCATGATGCAGGCCCTGGTGGGCCGCGACGGCTTTGCGCGCGGCATGACCGAATACTTCAAGCGCCACGATGGCCAGGCCGTGACCTGCGATGACTTCGCCCAGGCGGTGGCCGATGCGAACCCGGGCAGCGAGTTGGCTTTGCGCTTGGACACCTTCAAGCGTTGGTATGCCCAGGCCGGCACACCGCGCGTGCAGGCCCGAGGTGAATACGACGCCGCAGCCCAGCGCTACACGCTGACGCTTTCACAAAGCTGCCCTGCAACGCCGGGGCAGGCCGAAAAGCAGCCCTTCGTGATCCCGGTGGCCATGGGCCTGGTAGGGCGCGACGGCGCAGCACTGACGCTGCAGCTCGATGGCGAATCGGGCGCACGCGGCACCGAGACGGTGCTGGTGCTGGACCAGGCACAGGCCGCCTACACCTTCACCGGTGTGGCGCAGGCGCCGGTGCCTTCGCTGATGCGCGGCTTCTCGGCGCCCGTGGTGCTGGAAGACGGCCTGAGCGAGGCCGACCTGCTGGTGCTGCTGGCGCATGACAGCGACGCCTTCAACCGCTGGGAAGCGGGCCAGCGCCTGATGCTGGCCCAACTGTTGCCCGCCATCGCGCAAGGCCGTGAAGTGACGCTGGGTGCGGCCTTCATTGAAGCCCTGCGCGGCGTGCTGCGCAGCGAACAGCTGGATGCCGCCTTCAAGGAACTGGCGCTCACCGTGCCGTCGGAGAACCTGCTGTACGAACAGCTGGCTTCGGTGAACCCCACGCATGTGCACCGCGCCCGTGAGTCGATGCGCGCGCAGCTGGCTGCGGCCCTGCATGACGACTGGGCAGCGGCGTACGAGGCGCTGCAGACGAGCGAGGGTTACCGGCCCGACGCCCGGCAGAGCGGCCAGCGCGCCCTGGCCAACCTGGCCCTGAGCATGCTGGTGCTGCACACCGGCACCACCGGCGACCGCCTGTGGCCCGGCCGCGCCTACCAAAAGGTGAAGGACGCCACCAACATGACCGAGCGCATGGGTGCCCTGGTGGCCCTGGTGCACGGACACGCCGAACTGGCCGATGCGGCGCTGGCAAACTTCCACGCCCGCTTCCGCGACGAGGCCCTGGTGATCGACAAGTGGTTCAGCGTGCAGGCCACGGCGCCGGAGCGCGACGGCCGTGTGTTCGAGCGGGTGAAGGCCCTGCTGCTGCACCCCGACTATTCCGCGCGGAACCCCAACCGGGCGCGCAGCCTGGTGGCCTCCTACGCCATGGGCAACCCCGGCGCCTTCCACCGCACCGACGCCGCCGGCTATGTGTTCTGGGCCGACCGCGTGATGGAGTTCGACGGCTACAACCCGCAGCTGGCCTCGCGCATCGCCCGCGTGATGGAGCGCTGGCAGCCCCTGGCCGAACCCTGGCGCAGTGCCGCACGCGAAGCGCTGTCACGCGTGGCCGCACGCGCTGAGCTGAGCGCGGATGTACGCGAGATCATCACGCGGTCGCTGGCCGAAGGCTGAGGCACGCAACAGAAACCCGGGAGTACGAAGATGAGCAAGAGGATCAGTCTGACGCAGTACCTGGTGGAGCAGCAGCGTCACCAGGGCAACATCCCGGGGCAGCTTCGTCTGCTCATCGAAGTGGTGGCGCGGGCCTGCAAGACCATCGCCATTTCGGTGAACAAGGGCGCGCTGGGTGAGGTACTGGGCACCGCCGGCAGCGAGAACGTGCAGGGCGAGGTACAGAAGAAGCTGGACATCATCTCCAACGAGGTGCTGATCGAAGCCAACCAGTGGGGCGGCCACCTGGCGGCCATGGCCAGCGAGGAGATGGACAGCATCCACCCCGTGCCCGACCGCTACCCTCAGGGCGAGTACCTGCTGCTGTTCGACCCGCTGGATGGTTCTTCGAACATCGACGTGAATGTGAGTATCGGCACCATCTTCTCGGTGCTGCGCAAGCTCTCTGATCACGAGAACATCACCGAGCGCGACTTCCTGCAGCCCGGTTCACGCCAGGCCGCCGCGGGCTACTGCGTGTATGGCCCGCAGACCAGCCTGGTGCTGACGGTGGGCAACGGTGTGGCCATGTTCACGCTGGACCGCGAGATGGGTTCCTGGGTGCTGACGCAGGAGCAGGTGCAGATTCCGGCGGACACCAAGGAATTCGCCATCAACATGAGCAACATGCGGCATTGGGCGCCGCCCGTGAAGCGCTACATCGACGAATGCCTGGCCGGCAAGGAAGGCCCGCGCGGCAAGGACTTCAACATGCGCTGGGTGGCCTCCATGGTGGCCGATGTGCACCGCATCCTCACGCGTGGCGGCGTGTTCCTCTACCCCTGGGACAAGCGCGAACCCGACAAGCCCGGCAAGCTGCGCCTGATGTACGAGGCCAACCCCATGGCCTTCATCGTAGAGCAGGCCGGCGGAGCGGCCACCAATGGGCACCAGCGCATCATGGAACTGCAGCCGGGCAAGCTGCACGAACGGGTGAGCGTGGTGCTGGGCTCGAAGAACGAGGTGGAGCGCGTGACGGGCTACCACGCACAGGGTCACGAACAGAGTCACGCGCAGGGCCAAGCTCAACCGCAAGCGGCGGGCTGACCCTCAGCCCTGCGGCTTCATCTTCTTGGTGACCGGGCGGCCGCGCAGGCGCTCGGCCTGCGGCAGGTTGCCGCCCAGCAGCGGCTGCAGGTAGCCGACGAAGGCCTCGGTGACATCGTTGCCTGCGGCGTTGATGAAGGCGTCTTCCATCACGCGTGTCTTGGCCGCAACGGCCTCCAAGGGCTGCACCGAATACTCGCTCACATAGCCGGGCACTGCGGCATCACGCCGGATGGCCACCGAGCCCGTGGCGCCGTTCTTGAGTGCCAGGCGCAGCGCCACCGCGCCCACATCGCGCGCCTCGCGCGCATCCACATCACTCACGCAGCCCAGGAAGCTGCGCTGCAGGTAGCCGAAGGTGTCGCCGCGCACCCGCTTGATGCCCAGGCGGGACTTGATTTCCTCGCACAACAGATCGGCCAAGGCGCCGGTACCCGAGAGCTGCACATTGCCATGCGCATCGCGCTCGGCTGCGCCGCCCTTGCGCTGCGCCAGTTGCTCGATGATGGACTTCCCCGAAGCGTCGTGAATGCCCTCGGACACCGCCACCACACAGCGCCCCAGTCGAGCGTAGACGTCCTTGACATCGGCCAGAAAGCGGTCGATGTCGAATACACGCTCGGGCAGGTAGATGAGGTGCGGACCGTCGTTCACACCCTGGCGCGCCAGGGCGGATGCCGCAGTGAGGAAGCCCGCGTGCCGGCCCATGACCACGGCAACATACACCCCCGGCAAAGCGGCGTTGTCCAAGTCTGCGCCCGCGAAGGCCTGCGCCACGAACTTGGCCGCCGACGGGAAGCCGGGCGTGTGGTCGTTGCCCATGAGGTCGTTGTCGATGGTCTTGGGAATGTGCATACCGGCCAGCGGATGCCCTGCGCAGGCAGCCTGCTCCATCAGGATGCGCACGGTGTCAGACGAATCGTTGCCGCCGATGTAGAAGAAGTGGGTGATGCCGTGGGCCTTGATGACTTCGAGCATCTGCAGGCAGTAGGCGGTGTCGGGCTTGTCGCGGGTGGAGCCCAAGGCCGAAGCGGGCGTGGCGGCCACGCGTTCGAGGTGGTTGATGTCTTCTCCGGTGAGGTCCACGAAATCTTCCTGCAGCACGCCGCGCACGCCGTGGCGGGCACCGTATACGGCCTGAACATTCGGAAACGCGCGCGCGGCCAATACCGCGCCCACCAGGGATTGGTTGATCACGGCGGTGGGGCCGCCTCCTTGGGCGATGAGTACCTTGGCAGGTGACATGTTGGACTTTCTTGACGCGGGGCCGCGCATGAACGGTATGGGGCCGGTCCGCAGCCCGATGATGGCATCATCGCAACGCGGATCCGGTTCGCATGGTGGCCATGTGCCACACCGGGTTGCTTACTCTAATTGTTGCCGTGCACGACTCAGGAACAACCGACATGAAGGCTCCACAAGCGCACCTACAA
>CAMCTE010000105.1 GCA_945878385.1 Azohydromonas lata NBRC 102462
GGCTTTGGTGCGCGGCCGCGTGTCCTGCAAGTTCAACCTGATTCCCTTCAACCCTTTCCCGGCCTCCGGGCTTACCCGTTCTCCGCGCGAACGGGTGCTGGCATTCGCCAACCTGCTCCAGAACGGGGGCATGGTGACGACGATCCGCAAGACGCGCGGCGATGATATCGATGCGGCCTGCGGGCAACTCGCCGGTGAGGTCCAGGACCGTACCCGAGTGGAGCTGCGGCTGGCCGAGCGGCGCGTGATTCCCTTGCAGACTTCGATCGCCCCAACATGAACGCATCGCACCGTCACGACCGCTGGTTCAGGGTGTGCAGTGCAGCGCTGATGGGGGTGTTGGTCTGTGCCTTGACAGCCTGTGCGGGTGTCGGGCGAGGCCCGATTCCGGGCGGCGACCTGCGCACCGTGTCGGACCAGACGGATGCCGAACGGCGGGCGCGCGTGCGGCTGGAGTTGGCGTCGGCGTACTTTTCCCAAGGTCAGTTGGAAACCGCGCTGGATGAACTCAAGCAGGCCCTGGTCATCTTCCCCAACCTGCCCGAGGGCATGAACCTCAGAGGTCTGATCTACGCGGGCCTCATGCAATATGCGCTGGCCGAGGACAGTTTCGACCGTGCCTTGGCCTTGGCGCCGCAGGATGGCAACATACTGCACAACCAAGGCTGGTTCCTGTGTCAGCGCGGCCGTCACGCACAAGCGCAGTTGTCATTCGACAAGGCCCTGGCTCAACCGCTGTACCGCGATCCGTCGAAGACGATGTTGGCCAAGGGCGTGTGCCTTTCCTTGGCCGGTCATCCGGACGAGGCGATCCGGGTGTTGACGCTGGGCTACGAACGCGATCCGGGCAATCCCGCCCTGGCGGTGAACTTGGCGGAAATCCTGGCTCGGCGGGGGCAGAATGAGCGGGCGGCCTTCTATCTGCGCCGCGTGAACCAGCAGCCCGCATGGATCAGCGCGCAAACCCTTTGGTTGGGCGCCCGGGTTGAGCGCCGGCTGGGTCGAGCGGATGCGGCCGCTGAGCTGCTTCAGCAATTGCGCCGAAGCTTCCCCAACACACCAGAGTCCCTGGCTGCCGAGCGGGGCGCTTTCGATGAGTGAGCCAGTCAGTCAGGAACAACCGGGCGCCGGCGCCACCGGCTCTGATGGGCTGCATGCGGGCCAGGCGATACGCGCCGCGCGGGAGGCGCGACGCCAGACTCTGCTGCATCTGTCGATCCTGCTGAAGATCAACGAGCGCCGGCTTCAAGCGTTCGAAGACGGCCGCTGGGATGACGTGGGGGACCGCACCTTCGTTCGCGCGCTGGCTCAGAGCCTGTGTCGCCATTTGGAACTCGACCCACGGCCCATCCTGCAGGCCTTGCCGGCGGCCACGGCTGAGCCGCGGCAGCAGCCCGACAGAGGGCTGCTGCCCGAAGCATCTGCGCCAGCGCTCAAGACGCTGAGGCGGCCGGTGCGCATGCCGGGCGTTCCGTCGGCCGCTTCATGGTTCAGCCCAGTTCGGTTGGGTGTGGCAGTCATTCTGTTGGGCGCGCTGGGTCTGGCGTTCGCGCCGGCCGAATGGTGGTCGCCCAGCACCAGCGGCGCACCGGCGTTGCCCGTGCAGATGGCTGAAACATCCCCGGTGTTGGCTTCAGAGCCGGGTCCGCCGGTTGTGGTTCCGGTGGTGCAGGAACAGAGCCCAGCGGCCAGCGCGCCACAGGCTGCCGCAATCGTTCCGGCGCCTGCGCCAGCGCCGGCGCCGGAGGCAGTTGCGGTGGCCGACACATCAAGCGCCCCGTTGCAGATTCGGGCCACGCAAGACACCTGGGTGCAGGTGACCGATGCGCGCGGCCAGGTGATCCTGTCGCGATTGTTGCGCAACGGCGAGCGCGTGGGCGTGGAAGGCCCGCGGCCTTTGAAGATGCGTGTGGGCAATGTGGCTGGCACCGAGGCCTCGTGGCAAGGGCGCCGGGTTTCTTTGGATGAAAGTCAGCGCAACAATGTGGCCGAAGTGGAGTTGCCCTAGGCCCGGCGTCAAGGCCCGGCCCAGGCTCTGAGGAGACCGACTATGAACACCCAAGACCGGCACACTGTGCAAGCGGTGGCGTCGACCGACCTGCCCATTTCCATGGCAGGCACGCAGCGCCGGCCAAGGCGCCAGGCCCGTGTCTCCACCGGCTCGCAGGTGCTGACCATCGGAGGCGATGCCCCCGTGCGCGTGCAGTCCATGACCAATACCGACACGGTGGATGTGATCGGCACGGCCATTCAAGTCAAGGAGCTGGCGCAAGCGGGCTCTGAGCTGGTGCGCCTGACGGTGAACACGCCGGAGGCCGCAGCGGCTGTCCCGGCGATCTGCGAACAGCTTGACAGGATGGGCATCGTGGTGCCCTTGGTGGGGGACTTCCACTACAACGGCCACCGCCTGCTGACCGACTTCCCGGAGTGCGCCCAGGCGCTGAGCAAGTACCGGATCAACCCCGGCAATGTGGGCAAGGGTGACAAGAAGGACAAGCAGTTCGCGATGATGGTGGAGGCGGCCATTCGCCATGGCCACAAGGCGGTGCGCATCGGTGTGAACTGGGGCAGCCTGGACCAGGAGCTGTTGGCTGAACTGATGGATGACAACGCCCGCCGCGCGCAGCCCTGGGATGCGCGACAGGTGATGTACGACGCGCTCGTTCGCTCGGCCCTTCAGTCGGCCGAACTTGCGCGCGACATTGGCCTGGACCCCAATCAGATCATCATCAGCTGCAAGGTCAGCGGTGTGCAAGACCTCATCAGTGTGTACCGTGCCTTGGCCGATCGATGTGACTATGCGCTGCACCTGGGCCTGACCGAAGCCGGCATGGGTACGCGTGGCACGGTGGCATCGGCTGCGGCCTTGAGTGTTCTGTTGCAGGAAGGCATTGGCGACACCATCCGCGTCAGCCTCACGCCCCAGCCGGGCGAATCGCGTACGCAGGAGGTCGTGGTGGCGCTGGAGATCCTGCAGGCCCTGGGCTTGCGCCAGTTCAACCCCAGCGTCACAGCCTGCCCGGGTTGTGGCCGCACCACCAGCACCACCTTCCAGGAACTGGCCAAACAGATTGACGACTACCTGCGCGCGCAGATGCCGGTGTGGCGCGACCGCTTCCCCGGTGTCGAGGGCATGAAGGTGGCCGTGATGGGCTGCATCGTCAATGGCCCCGGTGAGAGCAAGCATGCGGATATCGGCATCAGCCTGCCGGGCACGGGCGAGGCCCCGGCCGCCCCGGTGTTCATCGACGGCCAAAAGGCCATGACCCTGCGCGGCGAAGGCATCGTGCAGGAATTTCAGCAGATCGTAGAAAGTTACATCGAGCGCCGATATGGTTGACCGGATTGCCGGCGTCAAGGGGATGAACGATCTCCTGCCGCCCGACAGCGCCAAGTGGGAATGGTTGGAGGAGCGGGTTCGTTCGGTGATGCTGCGATGGGGATATCACGGCGTGCGCACGCCCATCGTGGAGCCCACGGCCCTGTTCATACGCGGCTTGGGTGAAGTCACCGACATCGTCGAGAAGGAGATGTATTCCTTCGCCGACCGGCTCAATGGCGACCAGCTGACCCTGCGCCCCGAGGGCACGGCCGGCGTGGTGCGGGCCACCATTGAACACAACCTTCTGTACGAGGGGGGCAAGCGGCTGTATTACATCGGCCCCATGTTCCGCCACGAGCGGCCGCAGAAGGGCCGCTACCGCCAGTTCCATCAGGTGGGCGTGGAAGTGCTGGGCTGGCCAGGGCCTGATGTGGACGCTGAGGTGATCCTGCTGGTGCGCGCCTTGTGGCGCGAATTGGGCTTGGTGGAGGGCCAGGATGTGAGGCTGGAGCTCAACAGCCTGGGCCAGGCCGCCGAACGGACCGCCCACCGCCAAGCCCTGATTGCACACTTTCAGGCGCACGCTTCTGCCTTGGATGAGGAAGCGCTCAAGCGTCTGCATACCAACCCCTTGCGCGTGCTCGACAGCAAGCATCCCTCAGTGCAGGCGGTGGCCGAGTCGGCGCCGCGCCTGTTGGATTTCCTCGGGCCCGAGTCGCGTGCGCACTTTGATGGTGTGCGTGCGGTGCTGGAGGCCTGCGGCGTGCCCTATCGAATCAACCCGCGCCTGGTGCGCGGCATGGACTACTACAACCTCACCGTGTTCGAGTGGGTGACCGACAAGCTGGGTGCGCAAGGCACGGTGTGTGGTGGCGGACGGTACGACGGGCTCATCGAGCAGTTGGGCGGCAAGGCCGCACCCGCGGTGGGCTGGGGCTTGGGGATGGAGCGCCTGCTGCTGCTGCTGGAGGCGCTGGGTCGTCTTCCTGGGCCGCCGGTGCCCGATGTGTACGCCATCGTCCCCGATTCCGCAGCGCTTGCCTCGGCCATGGTGGCGCTGGACCATCTGCGCCAAGCGGGTGTGCGCGCGGTGCTGCATGCGGCCAGCGAACAGGGCCAGGGCAGCATGAAATCCCAGTTTCGCAAGGCCGATGCAAGCGGCGCACGCCATGCCCTGATCTTCGGTGCCGATGAACTGGCCGCCGGAGAAGTGACGCTGAAGTCGCTGCGGCGTCAGGACGCGCCTCAAGAGCGGCGCCGTTTGGACGGCATCGCCCACTGGGCGGGCGAGCTCTTGGCCGCGGACGATAATCCGACCTTGGCGTGATGGCAGGCCCCTGAAGCACGGGGCAGCCACCCGCTCATTTGTACCTATGCTTGGACCTCATGGCCTCATCTCTTGACCTGCAGGAGCAGGAACAACTCGACCAACTCAAGGCGTTCTGGAACCGCTGGGGCAACCTGCTGACCTGGTTGACGACGCTGGTGCTGTTGGGTTTCGCCGCCTACAACGGCTGGAACTGGTGGCAACGCGACCAGGGCATGAAGGCCAGTGCACTGCATGCCGAACTGGAGCGGGCGGCACAAGCCGGGGAAACCGACCGCGTATCGGCGGCGTGGAACGACCTCAAGACGCGCTACCCGTCTTCCGTCTACGCGGGCCAGGGGGCTTTGGTGGCCGCCAAGGCATTGGCGGAGAAAAGCGGAGCCGACGCTGCCGTGGAGCCCTTGCAGTGGGCGGCCGATTCGGCCACGGATGAAGCGCTCAAGGCCGTGGCGCGCCTGCGCTGGGCGGGTCTGCTCTTGGACCAGGGCAAGGCGCAGGATGCATTGACTGTGCTGGACAAGGCCCGCGGCGCGGGCTTCGACGCGCTGGTCGACGACCGCCGCGCCGACGCCTTGATGGTGCTGAAGAAGGACGACGAGGCGCGTGAGGCGCTCAAGGCCGCATACAAAGCCATGCCGGTGGAGCTGGACTACCGTCGCATCATTGAAGCGAAGTTGATGTCGTTGGGGGTGGACCCGGCTTCGGTCGTGCCGCCCCCGGCCAAGCCCGATTCGGCCACCGGCAAGGCCGCTTCGCGATCCTGGCTGATGCGGGAGGTTGCATGAGCGCGGTGATGAACCGATCGGTTTTTCGCTTGGGGTTGACGGCCCTTGTGGCGGCTGCCGCACTCATGGGTTGCTCATTGTGGTCTGACAAGCCCAAGCCCGTTGCCCTGGAAGCCCTCACGCCATCGGCGACCGCCACGGCGCTGTGGTCGGCTTCAGACGGTCGTGTGGACTTCCCCATGCAGCCCGTGATCGCTGCCGGCCGTTTGGCCACGGCGGCTTCAGACGGTACGGTGACGGTGCGTGGTCTGGACCGCGCTGCGCCGCAGTGGACCGCCAAGGCGGGTTCTCGCCTGAGTGCCGGTGTGGGCTTTGATGGCGAGCGAGCCGCCGTGGTGACCGCCGACAACGAGCTGGTGGTGCTGCACAAGGCCGGCGTGCTGTGGCGCAAGCGCCTGGCATCGCGCGTGAGCACGGCCCCGCTCGTGGCGGGCGAGCGTGTATTCGTATTGGGCCTGGATCGTGCCGTGGAAGCCTATGATGCGCTGGACGGGCGCTACTTGTGGCGCCTGCAGCGCACCAGCGACCCGCTGTCGGTGAACCTGAACGGCGTGCTGATGGCCATGGGCGATACGCTGGTCGTGGGGCAAGGCGCGCGCCTGGTGGGTGTGGACCCCACCCGGGGTTCGGTCCGTTGGGATTTGCCCATGGCCACACCGCGCGGCTCCAACGAAGTGGAACGGCTGGCGGACCTCGTGGGGCCCGCGCTGCGCCTGGGTGACACCGTGTGCGCCCGTGCGTTCCAGTCGGCCGTGGCCTGCGTGGATGTGGCCCGAGGTGCGCTGCGCTGGACTCGCAACGCCGGCGGTTTCCATGCGGTGGGCGGCAATGGTGCCGTGATCGTAGGGGCCGACGCCAGCGACCGTGTCAGCGGTTGGCGTGCTGAATCCGGCGAATTGCTGTGGAGTCACGAGCGGTTCCTCAACCGTGACCTGGGTGGCGTGGCCACTTGGGGTTCGTGGGTGGCTGTGGGCGATGAGCAGGGCCAGTTGCATGTGATGGACCCCACCAGCGGCCGCACCGTTCTGCGCTTGAGCACCGATGGCGGCGCCATCGAAGCCGCCCCGCGTGTGTCGGGTCAGGTGGCGGTGGTGGTCACCCGCAAGGGCGGCGTGTACGCCTGGCGGGCCCCGTGAAGCCTGTCATTGCTTTTGTGGGACGGCCCAATGTGGGCAAGTCCACGCTGTTCAATCGCATCACCAAAAGCCGTGATGCGATCGTGGCCGATTACGCAGGCCTGACCCGCGACCGCCACTACGGCGACGCGCGTCATGGCGGGCGCGAGTTCATCGTCATCGACACCGGAGGCTTCGAGCCCCAAAAGCCCACGGGTGTGGTGGCTGAAATGGCCAAGCAGACCAAGCAGGCCGTGGCCGAAGCCGATGCGGTGGTGTTCGTGGTGGATGTGCGCTCGGGTCTTTCCGCGCAGGACGCTGACATTGCCCGCTACCTCCGTTCGGTCAACAAGCGTACCCACCTGGCCGTGAACAAGGCCGAGGGCATGAGCGATTCGCCCCTGCTGGCTGAGTTCCACGAATTGGGGATGGGCGAGCCTCACCCGATTTCCGCTGCGCACGGGCAGGGCATCCGCAGCCTGCTGGACGCAGTCCTCGAGGATTTCCTGGAGCCCGAGGAAGAGGGCGATGTTGCCGATGGCGACGCACAGGATGATGTGTTGCGGTTGGCGGTGGCGGGGCGGCCCAATGTGGGCAAGTCCACGCTGATCAACACCTGGCTTGGCGAAGAGCGCCTGGTGGCCTTCGACATGCCGGGCACCACGCGTGACGCGATCAAGGTGCCGCTGGAGCGCGGCGGGCGCCGCTACGAGGTCATCGACACCGCTGGGTTGCGTCGCAAGGGCAAGGTCTTCGAGGCCATCGAGAAGTTTTCGGTCGTCAAAACCCTGCAGGCGATTGCCGATGCCCATGTGGCGGTGCTGCTGCTGGACGCCACGCAGGGCGTGGGCGACCAAGACGCGCACATCGCAGGCTACATCCTGGAATCCGGCCGCGCGGTGGTGATCGCCATCAACAAGTGGGATGCCATCGACAGCTACCAGCGGCAGATGCTCGAGCGTTCAATCGAGCAGCGCCTGGCCTTCCTGAAGTTCGCGCCCATCGTGCGCATTTCAGCCCTGAAGCGCCAGGGGCTGGGCCCGTTGTGGAAGGCCATCGATGAGGTGCACGCCAGCGCCACGGCCAAGCTGTCCACACCGGTGCTGACCCGCCTGCTGCAGGAGGCGGTCGAGCACCAGCAGCCCAAGCGGGCAGGAGCCTTTCGTCCCAAACTGCGCTATGCCCACCAAGGTGGCCGCAACCCGCCGGTGGTGGTGATCCACGGCACCAACCTCGAGCACGTGACCGATTCCTACAAACGCTTCCTGGAAGGGCGATTCAGGGAACATTTCAAGCTCGTCGGTACTCCAATGCGCATCGAGTTCAAGAGCGGGCACAACCCGTTTGACGACAAGCAGTCCTGACCACGTCAGTCTGGAAGACTCGCTCCCTTCCGACCCGTCCCCCCCACCCGGTGCCGACCATGTCCGTTGACAAGTCGGCCTGTGCGGCTTGTGTTAATGTGCCGCAAGAAGAAACTTCAACACGGAAGATATCGTGAGCAACAAAGGCCAACTCCTCCAGGATCCGTTCCTCAATCTTTTGCGCAAGGAACATGTGCCGGTGTCCATCTACCTTGTCAACGGCATCAAGCTGCAGGGGCATATCGAATCCTTTGACCAGTATGTGGTGTTGCTGCGCAACACCGTGACGCAGATGGTCTACAAGCACGCCATCTCCACCGTGGTACCCGGCCGCGCCGTGAATTTCCACGCACAGGACACCCAGGACGGCCAATAAGGCCATGGGGGTTCACCGCGTCGACAACACCGCCGCGCCCGCCAACCGAGTGGTGCTGGTGGGTGTGGATCTCGGCCCAGACTCGCCCTTCGAAGCGTCTCTGGACGAATTGGCACAACTGGCGGAATCGGCGGGCGATCAGCCCGTGGCGCGTTTGACGGCGCGCCGCCGTTCGCCCGACCCGGCGCTGTTTGTGGGCAGCGGCAAGGCCGAGGAAATCAAGGGCGTGGTAGCTGAGCAAGGCGCGCACGGCGTGTTGTTTGACCAGGCCCTTTCGCCTGCGCAGCAGCGCAACCTTGAACGATTCCTGGGCGTGCAGGTGGCCGACCGCACCGCGTTGATTCTTGAGATTTTTGCCCAGCGGGCACAGAGCCACGAGGGCAAGCTGCAGGTGGAACTGGCCCGGCTGCAGTATGTGGCCACACGCTTGGTGCGACGCTGGAGCCACCTCGAACGCCAGCAGGGTGGCATCGGCACCCGGGGCGGTCCGGGGGAAACGCAGATCGAACTGGACCGCCGCATGATCGGCGAGCGCATCAAGACGGTGACCGCGCGCTTGGAGAAGGTCAAGCGCCAGCGTGGTACCCAGCGCCGCTCGCGCGAACGCTCGGGTGCGTTCCGCGTGTCGATCGTGGGTTACACGAACGCGGGCAAGAGCACCTTGTTCAACACGCTGGTCAAGGCGCGAACCTACGCAGCCGACCAGTTG
>CAMCTE010000106.1 GCA_945878385.1 Azohydromonas lata NBRC 102462
CGTTCAGTTCGATGTCGATGTCACCCAGGTTGGTGGTCATATCGACGAATGTGCTCATGCAGGATGCTCCGAAATCAAAATCCAAAATAAAAAACGGTGGCTCAGGGCTTGATGATGGTGGCCTTGAGGATGGTGATGGGTTGCTGCGGCAGATTGGCGAATTCGGCCTTGCGCGTGGTGGGCGTGGCCTTGATCTGGTCCACCACTTCCATGCCCGCTACGATGCTGCCGAACACGGCATAGCCGTAGCCGTCGCGGGCGTTGGCCTTGTCCAGGAACGGGTTGTCGACCACATTGATGAAGAACTGAGAGGTGGCCGATTGGGGGTCGGCGGTGCGGGCCATGGCCACCGTGCCCCGTGCGTTGGCCAAGCCATTGTCGCTTTCCAAAGCAATGGGCTTGCGCGTAGGCTTTTGTTTGAGGTCGGCGGTGTAGCCGCCGGTTTGCACCATGAAGGTTTCGATCACGCGATGAAAGATGACGCCGTCGTAGTGGCGCGCTTTGGTGTAGGCCAGGAAATTGGCGGTGGTCGCCGGCGCCTTTTCGGCGTTCAGTTCGATGTCGATGTCACCCAGGTTGGTGGTCAGCCGCACGGTTTGGCTCCACGCCGGGCCCGCGGGCAGGAGCAGGAGGGCCGCGCACAGGCCAAGGGCCCACAAAGGCTTGAGTGGCGGGCACTCCAATCCACGAGAGGGCTCGGGCTGGCAAAGGGCTTGAGGCAAAAGGTTCGACATCCGCGCAGACGCTTCCAGTTTTATACTGAGGCCATTGTAAGGAGAGGCCGCCAGCCTCGACGCTGGCCGGCCTTCGTGCCGGCGGCGTGCAGCGGCGGCCGCCCAGGCCCGTGACCCTCAAGATCTACAACACCCTGACCCGGCAGGCACAAGCCTTCGAACCGCTGGAGCCCGGGCATGTCCGCATGTATGTCTGCGGCATGACCATCTACGACCTCTGCCACATTGGTCATGCCCGCATGATGACGGCCTTCGACCTCGTGGTGCGTTGGCTCAGGGCCAGCGGGTTGAAGGTCACCTATGTGCGCAACATCACCGACATCGACGACAAAATCATCAAGCGTGCGGTGGAACGCGGCATCACGCTGCGCGCGCTGACCGACGAAATGACCGAGGCCATGCACCGCGACATCGGTGCCATCGGAGTGCTGCCGCCTACGCACGAGCCACGCGCCACCGACTATGTGCCGCAGATGCTGCAGATGATTCGTCGCCTGCACGACAAGGGCCTTGCCTATCAGGCTCCCAATGGGGATGTGAACTACGCCGTACGGAGGTTCGAGGGCTACGGGCGACTTTCAGGCAAATCGTTGGACGACTTGCGTGCCGGCGAACGCGTGGCGGTGGAAGAGGGCAAGCAGGACCCGTTGGACTTCGTTCTGTGGAAGGCCGCCAAACCCTCCGAGCCCGCCGATGCGAAGTACGAGGGCCCTTACGGCACGGGCCGTCCGGGTTGGCATATCGAATGCTCGGCGATGAGCTGTGAACTGCTCGGCGAGCACTTTGACATCCATGGCGGCGGCATGGACCTGCAGTTCCCCCACCACGAGAACGAAATCGCGCAAAGCGTGGGTGCGACGGGGCAGCCGTTCGTGAATGTGTGGATGCACAACGGCTTCGTCAATGTCGACCACGAGAAGATGTCCAAGAGCCTGGGCAACTTCTTTACCATCCGCGATGTACTGCAGAAGGTGGACGGGCAAACGCTGCGTTTCTTTTTCATTCGCACCCACTACCGCAGCCCGCTGAACTACAGCGATGTGCACCTGGACGATGCGCGTGCGGGCCTGCGCCGTCTGTACACGGCGCTTGAAGGCGTGGCGCTGGAGCCGCCCGGCGCAGATGAGGCGTGCACCATCGATTGGCAAGAGCCGCGCGCTGCGGCCTTCAAGGCGGCGATGGACGACGACTTCAACGCGCCGGCCGCCTTGGCCGTGTTGTTCGACCTCGCCAATGAGGTCAACCGCAGCCACAGCGTGGGTTCAGCCCGGCTGCTGCGCGCCTTGGGTGGCACCCTGGGCCTGTTGCAAGAGTCGCCACGGGGCTATCTGCAGGCCGGCGCCGGCTTGGACGAAGCCACTATCCAGGCCCATATTGAGGAACGCGCACAGGCCAAAAAGGGCCGCGATTTTGCACGGGCCGATGCCATCCGCGATGAGTTGTTGGCTGCGGGTGTGGCACTCAAGGATGGCCCACAGGGCACGACCTGGAGTCGCCTGTAGATGGCTGCGGCCTCCGAGCACCCGGCTGTGACTGTGACGCCTGAATATTGGGACGAGGCCTGCCGGCACCTCGGTCGACGAGACCGGGTGATGAAGCGGCTGATTCCGCGGTTCGGGCAGGCCCGACTGCAGTGCCGCGGCGACGCCTTCACCACACTGGCGCGTTCCATCGTAGGCCAGCAGATTTCCGTGAAGGCCGCACAGGCCGTGTGGGAGCGCGTCAGCAGCCCCTGGGGCGGCGCGCAGGCCGTATTGAAGCCGGCTCTCGTGCTCAAGGCCGAGTCGGCGCAGATTCGGGCGGCGGGCCTGTCGGTGCGCAAGGTCGAGTACCTGCAGGACCTCGCTCGCCACTTCAAGAACCGCGAGGCCTCAGCGCCCTCCTGGGACGAAATGGAAGACGAGGCCGTCATCGCCGAGCTGGTTTCCATCCGCGGCATCGGGCGCTGGACGGCCGAGATGTTTCTGATGTTTGGTTTGATGCGCCCGAATGTGCTGCCCTTGGACGACTTGGGCCTGCTGCGGGGCATCAGCGTGAATTACTTCAGCGGTGAGCCGGTGACCCGGTCCGAGGCGCGCGAAGTGGGTGATGCCTGGAGCCCGTACCGGTCGGTGGCCACCTGGTACATCTGGCGCAGTCTCGACCCCGTGCCCGTGGAATACTGAATAGCCGCAGGACCCAAGGAGTTCCTCCCATGAGCAAGAAGCACTTTCTCGAATTCGAGCAACCCATTGCAGAGCTTGAAGCCAAGATCGAGGAGCTGCGCTATGTGCAGAACGAGTCGGCGGTCGACATTTCCGAGGAAATCGAGCGGCTGGACAAAAAGAGCCTGCAACTGACCAAGGACATCTATTCCAACCTGTCGCCCTGGCAGGTCACGCAGATCGCGCGGCACCCCCAACGGCCCTACACCCTGGACTACGTCAGCGAAGTCTTCACTGATTTCGAAGAGCTCCACGGCGACCGAGCCTTCTCCGACGACTTGTCCATGGTGGGTGGGATGGCCCGTTTCCACGGACAGCCCTGCATGGTCATTGGCCACCAAAAGGGGCGCGATACCAAGGAACGCGCAGCGCGCAACTTCGGCATGAGCCGGCCTGAGGGCTACCGCAAGGCCTTGCGCCTGATGAAGCTGGCCGAGAAGTTCAAGCTGCCCGTGTTCACCTTTGTGGACACACCGGGCGCCTACCCGGGCATTGATGCGGAAGAGCGCGGGCAGTCGGAGGCCATTGGGCGCAACATCTTCGAGATGGCCCAACTCGAAGTGCCCATCATCACCACCATCATCGGCGAGGGCGGCTCGGGCGGCGCGCTGGCCATCAGCGTGGCCGACCAGGTGCTGATGCTGCAGTTCTCGGTGTATTCGGTCATCTCACCCGAAGGATGTGCCTCGATCCTGTGGAAGACTTCCGAGCGGGCGGCCGATGCGGCCGAGGCGCTGGGCATCACTGCACACCGTCTCAAGGCCTTGGGGCTCGTCGACAAGATCGTCAGTGAGCCCGTGGGCGGTGCCCACCGCGACACCAAGGCGATGGCGGTGGCCGTCAAGCGGGCGCTGTCTGATTCCCTGCGTCAGGTGGCCGATCTCAAACCCAAGGAACTGTTGCAGCGCCGGCATGAACGGCTCAAGTCCTACGGACGATTCACCGACACCCGCGAGCGCTGAAGCTGCCCGCGGCGCGGCGCTCGCCGTGGCCGTGGCGGTCAGCGGCGGGGCCGATTCCATGGCCCTGCTGTGGGTGACTTGGCAGCAGGCCGCGGCGCTGGGCCTGCAAACCCTCGCTTTCCATGTGCACCACGGGCTGCAGCCCGGCGCCGATGCATGGCCCGATGCGATTGAAGAGGAATGCCGCCGGTGGAGCCGAGCATTCCCTTCGTGGCCTGCAATTCAGTTGGAAGTGGCGCGGCTCGAAGGCCGCCCGGTGCGCGGGCAGAGCGTAGAAGAGTGGGCCAGAGAGGGCCGATACGCCGCCTTGGTGGAATTGGCGGGGCGGCATCGGGTGGGCCTCGTACTCCTGGCCCACCACCGCCGCGACCAGGCCGAAACCGTTCTGTTGCAGGCTTTGCGTGGTGCGGGGCCGCAAGGGCTTGCCGGTATGCCCCGCTTGCAATGGCGAAACGGCGTGTGCTTGGCGCGGCCATGGTTGGCCCAGCCGCGTGAGTCGGTTGCTGGCCTGGTGCAAAGTGCCGGCCTGAATGTCGTGCACGACCCCAGCAACGACGACCCGCGCTGGGCCCGCAACCGCCTGCGGCTTGAAGTGTGGCCGGTGCTCAGCGCCGCTTTTGAGCAGGCGGAAGCCGCCTTGGCCACAGCGGCCCAGCGCTGTGCGCAATCTCTGGAACTCATTGACGAGGCGGCCCAGGGCGATGCGCAGCGATGTGTCCGGCGAACCGGCGACAAGGGCAGAAGCCTCGTCGTGGATGTGAGCGCTTGGCAGGGCTTGAGCCCGGCGCGGCGTTCGCATGTGCTGCGGGCTTGGTTGCGTGAATTGGGGATGGGAGCGCCGTCGGCCCTGGTGGATCGGGTGTCGCAGCACGCCTTCACGTCGCAGGGGGCTCGGCGTTGGCCGCTGGACACTGCGCACGAAGTGCGCTGGTACCGAGGGGAGCTCTCTGTGGCCGCACGGCGTGAAGCCGCCGGCGCCACACTACAGGAGAACAACCCTGCGCCGCAGGTGCTGCGCCTGAACCGCGCTGGCCGCAAGCAACTGCCCGCGTGGAGCGGCAGTCTGGTGCTGCGGCGCGCCGCCGCGGGCGAACCCGGTTTGGACATGGCCTTGCCCTTGCAACTGATGGTGCGCGATCGCCAGGGCGGCGATCGGTTCCAGAAGGCGCCGAAGTCCACGGCGCGCGCGCTGAAGAAGCAGTTCCAGGCTGGAGGCGTGGCCGCTTGGGACCGCACGGGGCCGGTGGTGACCACGCTTGACGGCGCCGTGGTGATGGTTTCCGGCCTGGGGATGGATGCGCGCGTGGCGGTGGCCGGCGGCCGGTGGGTGCTGCAGTGGGAGCCACTGCACGCCGCAGGCGTCAGCCTTGCGACGGCACTTGCACCTTAGAATGCAGGGTTTTGCCTGATCCGACCCTGCTTCCCAATGGCTTTGATCGTTCACAAGTACGGTGGCACCTCCATGGGTTCCACCGAGCGCATCCGCAATGTGGCCAAGCGCGTGGCCAAATGGGCCCGAGCGGGTCACCAGATGGTGGTGGTGCCCTCGGCCATGAGCGGCGAAACCAACCGCTTGTTGGGCCTGGCCAAAGAGCTTCAGCCAGCGCAGGCCACGCCTGCGATGCTGCGCGAACTCGACATGATCGCCTGCACGGGGGAGCAGGTCTCGGTAGGCCTGCTGGCCCTGGCGCTGCAGGCAGAAGGCATGCCCGCGGTCAGCTACAACGGCTGGCAGGTGCCCATTCAGACCGACAGCGCTTACACCAAGGCCCGCATCCAAAGCATCGACGATGTGCGGGTGAAGGCCGACTTGGATGCGGGCAAGGTGGTCATCATCACCGGCTTTCAGGGCATTGATGGCGATGGGCATGTGACCACGCTGGGCCGCGGTGGCTCTGACACCTCGGCCGTGGCGGTGGCCGCGGCGCTCAAGGCGCACGAGTGCCTGATCTACACCGATGTGGATGGCGTCTACACCACCGACCCCCGCGTGGTGCCCGAGGCGCGCCGCTTGAACACGGTGAGCTTTGAAGAGATGTTGGAGATGGCCAGCCTGGGCTCCAAGGTGCTGCAGATCCGCTCGGTGGAGTTCGCCGGCAAGTACCGAGTGCCCCTGCGCGTGTTGTCGAGCTTCACACCCTGGGACATCAACATCGAAGAAGAAGCCCGCTCGGGCACCCTGATCACTTTCGAGGAAGACGAGAAGATGGAACAAGCCGTTGTATCGGGCATTGCCTTCAACCGCGACGAAGCCAAGGTGACCGTGCTGGGTGTACCCGACAAACCCGGTATCGCTTATCAGATCCTGGGTCCGGTGGCCGACGCCAACATCGATGTCGATGTGATCATCCAGAATGTGTCGCACGACGGCAAGACCGACTTCTCCTTCACGGTGCACCGCAACGACCACGCGCGTGTTTTGGATCTGCTGCGCAACACCGTGGCGCCTTCGGTGGGCGCAGCGGTGGTGGAGGGCGATGCCCGCATCTGCAAAGTGTCCATCGTGGGCATTGGCATGAAGAGCCACGTGGGGGTGGCCGCCAAGATGTTCCGCACGCTCAGCGACGAGGGCATCAACATCCAGATGATCAGCACCAGCGAGATCAAGACCTCGGTGGTCATCGACGAGAAGTACATGGAACTTGCCGTGCGTTCGCTGCACCGTGCCTTCGATTTGGATCAGGCCAGCGGGCCTGCCTGAACCCCTCTGCGCTTGGCGATGCCCCATCCCCCTGGGGCACTGAAGCCGATTTGCAGGCTAGAATGTTGAAATTGACGGGGCTGTGACCGAGAGGCCGAAGGTGCTCCCCTGCTAAGGGAGTATGCGGGCAAAACCTGCATCGAGGGTTCGAATCCCTCCGGCCCCGCCAAGTGAATGAAGCCCGCGCATGCGGGCTTTTCCATTTGGGGCCTTGCGCCCCCTTAATCGGCGTAGCCGGGCGATTCGCGGTCGAGCTTGCGCAGCAGTGCGGGCCACGCGATGCCCGGGCCCTGGCCTGCGGTGGCGTGCTTGAGCACCTCGGCTGTGCCCTGCAGGATGTCCGGTGAGATCAGCGTGAGTTCTCCACCAGTTTGCGCGTCGATCTGGATGCGGCAGGCGTTCTCCAGGATGTACATATTCAGCCACGCCTCGGGAATGCTGCGGCCGATCGTCAGCAGGCCATGGTTGCGCAGCATCAGGAAGTGGCTGGTACCGAGGTCCGCCTGCAGTCGCGGCTTTTCTCCATCACGCAGGGCCACGCCCTCGTAGTCGTGGTACGCGAGAGTGGGCACCACGAAGGTGGACTGCTGGCTGATGGGCAATAGCCCGACCTTCTGTGCGCTGACGGCCACGCCGGCACGGGTGTGGGTGTGCATCACGCAGGCCGCGTCTTCGCGGGCGGCGTGGATGCAACTGTGGATCACGAAGCCTGCCGGGTTCACGGGGTGAGGGCTGTCCGAGAGCTTGTTGGCATGCTGATCCACCTTCACCAGGCTGCTGGCGGTGATCTCCTCGAACAACAAGCCGTAGGGGTTGATCAGGAAGTGGTGCTCGGGCCCAGGAATACGGGCACTGATGTGGGTGAAAACGAGATCTGTCCACCCGTATAGCGCAGCCAGCCGGTAGGCCGCGGCGAGTTCAACGCGAAGCTTCCATTCTTCGGGACTGCAGTTCATGTGGGGTCCTGATCGGGCTGTGGGTGAAGGCAGAGTAGGCGCTTGTGCCTTCAGCGGGTGCCTTTGGTCTGGTGCGCCAATTGCATGGCCGAAGCAATGAGGCCGGCCACCTCGCCCATATGACCGGGCACGATCATGGTGTTGTTCTTCTGGGCCAATTGCGCGTAGGCGTCCACGGCGCGCTCGGCCACCTTGAGCTGCACCGCCTGGTCGCCGCCCGGGGCCTGGATGGCTGCGGCCACTTCGCGGATGGCCTGCGCGGTGGCCGAGGCCACGGCCACGATGGCCGATGCCTCGCCTTCGGCTTTGTTGATCTCGGCCTGACGCTCGCCTTCGCTCTTGGCAATGTAGGCCGCGCGTTCGCCCTCGGCCAGATTGATCTGCTCCTGGCGCTTGCCTTCGGAGGCGGCAATCAGCGCGCGCTTTTCGCGCTCGGCGGTGATCTGGGCCTGCATGGAGCGAAGGATTTCCGCCGGCGGCGTCAGGTCCTTGATTTCATAACGCAGCACTTTCACACCCCAGTTGAGTGCCGCCTCGTCCAGCGCATTGACCACCGTGGCATTGATCAGGTCGCGCTCCTCGAAGGTCTTGTCGAGTTCCATGCGGCCCACCACGCTGCGCAGGGTGGTCTGGGCCAGTTGGGTGATGGCGATGATGTAGTCCGAAGAGCCGTAGCTGGCCCTCATCGGGTCGGTCACTTGAAAGTAGAGGATGCCGTCCACCTGCAGCTGCGTGTTGTCGCGGGTGATGCACACCTGGCTGGGTACGTCCAGGGGCACCTCCTTGAGTGAATGCTTGTAGGCCACGCGCTCGATGAAGGGAATGAGGAACTTCAGGCCTGGCGTGAGGGTGCGGTCGTATTTGCCCAGGCGTTCGACCACCCAGGCTTCCTGTTGCGGCACGATCTTGAAAGTGCGAACGATGAAGATGACGGCGATGACCAGCAGGATGATGGCGATTTCCATGGAGACCTTTCCGAGGGCTTGAGTCGTGTGTGTCCGGGGCTGCGGCGCGTGGCGTGGGCATGTGGCCCCCTGCGCGTTCGAGTCAATGCAGCGGTGTGAGTTCCAGCCGGTTGCCGTGGACCGCCACGATGCGATGGGTACCCGGCCCTGCATGCGCCTGTGAGGCCAACTGCGCGTCCCATTCGGTGCCGCGGTACACCACGCGCGTGGTGCCATCGGCCCGCCACTGATCCACCTTCACGGTTTGCCCAATGTCCAGCAGCACATCGGGGTTGGATTCTGCAGGCGGGGACCGGGGATGTTGGGCTCGCCTGAAGTGCCACACCGCCGTGGCGCCGCCGCCCACCAAGGCAGCCACCACCACCTGTGCGGTGGCATCCAGGCCCGCCAACTGGGCCAGGGCTGCGGCCACGGC
The DNA here is from genome assembly GCA_945878385.1 of Azohydromonas lata NBRC 102462. GTDB lineage: Bacteria > Pseudomonadota > Gammaproteobacteria > Burkholderiales > Burkholderiaceae_C > RFTU01. The sequence goes on from CAMCTE010000106.1 coordinate 8,938, forward strand.
GACCAGGGCC
>CAMCTE010000107.1 GCA_945878385.1 Azohydromonas lata NBRC 102462
CCGTAGCTGAAGAAGCGGTAGCGGCTCTCGATGGCGTGGCGGTACAGCGCCATCACGTGCGCGTGGCCGGCGAAGGCGCTCACCAGCATCATCAGCGTGCTCTTGGGCAGATGGAAGTTGGTGATCAGGCCGTCCACGACGCGGAATTCGAAGCCCGGCGTGATGAAGATGTCGGTGTCGCGTGAACCGGCCTGCAGGCGTGCATCGGCGGTGCGGGCTGCGGATTCCAGGGCGCGCAGCGTGGTGGTGCCGGCGGCCCACACGCGACCACCGCGCGCGCGGGTTTCGGCCACCGCGGCCACAGTGGCCTCGCTCACTTCGAACCACTCGCTGTGCATCTGGTGGTCGCGCAGGCTTTCGGTGCGCACGGGCTGGAAGGTGCCGGCCCCCACGTGCAGCGTGATGCTGGCGCGGCGGACGCCCTTTTCATCCAGCGCGCGCAGGACACCATCGTCGAAGTGCAGGGAGGCCGTGGGCGCGGCCACCGCACCCGGCTTCGCGGCGAACACGGTCTGGTACCGGCGCTCGTCCTCGGCCGAATCTTCGTGGGTGATGTAAGGCGGCAGGGGCACATGGCCGTGTGCCTGCAACAGGGGCAGGGGGTCGGACGGGAAGCGCAAGCGGAACAAGCCGCCGTCGGGCCCGGCGCGGCCCAGCACTTCTGCGGCAAACCCTTCACCACTGGGCCCGATGAAGCGGACCGTGGTGCCCGGCTTGGGCGACTTGCTGGCGCGCAAGTGGGCCCACACCTCATGGCCCGGCAACAGGCGTTCCACCAAGGCTTCAACCGCACCGCCGGTGGCCTTCTCGCCGTACAGACGCGCCTTGATCACCTGCGTGTCGTTGAAGACGAGCAGGTCGCGCGGGTCGAGCAGGGTGGGCAGTTCGCGGAAGACGCGGTCTACCGGCGTGGTGCCACGACCATCCAGCAAACGCGAGGCGCTGCGCTCGGCTGCCGGGTGTTGAGCCACCAAGTCGGGCGGCAAGTGGAAATCGAAATCGGCCAGCGTGAATTCGCGGTCGAAGCCGGCGCGGCCGGCTGGCTTGGGCAGAACAGGGGCAGGAGGAGTCATGGCAGCAGGCTGTACCGGCCTGTGAAGTGAGCCTGGATTTTTTCATGAAGCCGGCCGGCCTGCCGGTTGTGGGGGCGAGGGGCAAAATCAGGCCATGCCCGCCGGCGCTGCCAAACCCGATTCACCCGCTGCCAAGTCTGCACCGCAGAAGGCCATGGAAAAGATGGGGCTGCGCCGGGACATCGACCTGGCGCTGCACCTGCCGCTGCGCTACGAGGACGAAACCCGGCTGACACCCATCGGTGAACTGCGCCACGGCAGCCCCGCGCAATGCGAAGGCGTGGTGCGCGATGCGCGGGTGGAATTGCGCCCGCGTCGGCAACTGATCGTGCGGCTGCAGGACGACAGCGGCGAGCTCATCCTGCGCTTCCTGCACTTCTACCCTTCGCACCAGAAAACGCTGGCCGCCGGTGCCCGCATCCGCGCGCGCGGCGAGGTGCGTGGCGGTTTCTTCGGGCATGAAATGGTGCACCCGACATTCAAATCGGTGGACGACGCCACGCCGCTGGCCACGGCGCTGACGCCGGTTTACCCCACCAGTGCCGCGCTGCCGCAGGCTTACCTGCGCAAGGCCGTGGCCAGTGGGTTGACGCGTGCGCCCTTGCAGGAAGTGGTGCCGCCGCACTTGGTGCGCCCAGGGCTGCCCAGCCTGCGGGAGGCCCTTCATGCCCTGCACCATCCCAGCCCGCACACCTCGTGGGGCGACTTGGAAGACCGCAGCAGCCCGGCCTGGCAGCGCCTGAAGTGGGAAGAGCTGCTGGCCCAGCAGATCAGCCAGTTGATGGCCCGGCGCGAACGAGCTAAGCGGCGCGCGCCGCAGATGCGCGCGACATTAGGGGGCCTGCCTGAACAGTTGTTGGCTGCGCTGCCCTTTGAACTGACCGGCGCGCAACGAAGGGTGGTGGAAGAGATTGCGCAAGACCTGGCGCGCGGTGAGCCCATGCACCGACTGCTGCAAGGCGATGTGGGGTCGGGCAAGACGGTGGTGGCGGCGCTGGCGGCGTCGGTGGCCATCGATGCCGGCTGGCAGTGCGCCCTGATGGCGCCAACGGAGATTTTGGCCGAGCAGCACTTTCGCAAATTGGTGGGCTGGTTGGCGCCGCTGCTGGAAGCACGCGGGCAGTGCGTGGCCTGGCTGACGGGAAGTGTCAAAGGCAAGGCCCGCAAGCTCATGATGGACAAGACCGCCAGCGGTGAGGCCGCCCTGGTGGTAGGCACGCAGGCAGTGATTCAGGATGCGGTTCAATTTGCGAAGCTGGGGCTGGCGCTGATTGATGAACAGCATCGCTTTGGCGTGGCGCAGCGCTTGGCGCTGAGGCACAAGCTGGGAGATGAGGTGGTTGACGAGGTAGGTGGCTCAGGCGATGAGCCTGCCGGTTGCCCCCGGCTGGAACCCCATCTGCTGATGATGACGGCCACGCCCATTCCGCGAACGCTGGCCATGACTTATTACGCCGACCTGGCGGTGAGCACCATCGACGAGCTGCCGCCCGGGCGCACGCCGATCGTCACCAAGGTGTTCGCCGACAACCGCCGCGAGGCGGTGATCGAGCACATCCGGGAGGAAGTGGCCGTTGGCCGGCAGGTGTACTGGGTGTGCCCGCTGATTGAGGAAAGTGAAGCGCTCGACCTGCAGAACGCCACCGAGACACACGCCCACCTGAGCCAAGCCATGCCAGGCGTGATGGTGGGCCTGCTGCATGGCCGCATGGCCGCGGCCGAAAAGGCGGCCGTGATGTCGCTCTTCAGCGGCGGGCAGATGCCGGTGCTGGTGGCCACCACTGTGATCGAAGTGGGCGTGGATGTCCCCAACGCCAGCCTGATGGTGATCGAACACGCCGAGCGCTTCGGGCTGGCGCAACTGCACCAACTGCGCGGCCGCGTGGGACGGGGCGCAGCGGCCAGCGTGTGCGTGCTCATCTACACGGCGCCTCTTTCAGATACCGGCAAGGCCAGGCTGCGCGCCATGGCCGAGACCCACGACGGCTTCGAGATTTCGCGGCGCGACCTGGAGATTCGCGGGCCGGGTGAATTCATGGGCGCGCGGCAAAGCGGGGATGCCCTGCTGCGCTTCGCCGACCTGCAGGAAGACTCCGCGCTGCTGCAGCACGCCCGCGCCGTGGCGCCTCGCTTGCTTGACGAGCATCCCGCTGCGGCGCAGGCCCATGTGCAGCGGTGGCTCGCTTCGCGGGTCGAGTACCTGAAGGCCTAAATCTCGAGGTTGTCGATGAGGCGGGTACTGCCCAACTTCGCAGCGGCCAAGGCCACCAAAGGCTCGTCGGTCGCCGAGGGCGGCTGAAGGTCGGCGCGGCGGCGGATGGTGAGGTAGTCGGGCTTCCAGCCGCGGGCGGCGATGGCCAACAGCGCATCGGCTTCAATGGCGGGCACCGCGGCGATGCCCTCGGCCTTCACCCGCGCGGCCATGTGCTCAAGCAACGCAAACAACTGCGGGGCTTCAGCCCGCTCCTGCGCACTCAGGTAACCGTTGCGCGAAGACAGCGCCAGGCCATCGCCGGCCCGGGTCGTGGGCCCGGCGATGATCTCGATGGGCAGCGCCATCTGAGCCACCATGTTGCGGATGATCATCAACTGCTGGTAGTCCTTCTGGCCGAACACCGCCAGCTGGGGCTGAACGATGTTGAAGAGCTTGTGCACCACGGTGGCCACGCCCACGAAGAAGCCGGGGCGAAAGTGGCCTTCGAGGATGTCGGCCAGCTCGATGGGCGGGTGCACCTTGTAGCCCTGGGGCACGGGGTAGAGCTCGCGCTCGTCGGGTGCGAACACCAGATCGCAGCCGGCAGACTCCAGGGCCCGCACATCGGCCTCCATGGTGCGCGGGTAGCGGTCGAAGTCCTCGTTCGGGCCGAACTGCAGCCGATTGACGAAGATGCTGGAGACCACGACCGACGACCGCGGCCGCGCGATCTTCACGAGGTCCAGATGACCCTGGTGGAGGTTGCCCATGGTGGGCACGAAACCGACGGCGGGCTGCGCGGCCAGGGCTGCGCGAAGCTCGGCGATGTGGTGAACAACTCGGATCGTCATGATCCGCAGAGCCTACACGATGCCCGGTACCCGGACCGTCACGCGGCGTCAGAAGCCGTGCACGGCCTCATCCGGGAAGGCGCCGCTCTTCACATCGGCCACATAACGGCTCACCGCTTCATGTACCGAGCTGGAGCCCTCCATGAAGTTGCGCACGAACTTGGGCTTGCGCCCTGGGGTGATGTGCAGCATGTCGTGCAGCACCAGCACCTGCCCGCTGCAGCCCACGCCGGCGCCAATGCCGATGGTGATGATGTTGGTCTCTTCGGTGATCTGCCGCGCCAGGGTGGAGGGCACGAGCTCCAGCACCACCATGGCTGCGCCCGCATCGGCCAGTTCGCGGGCATGCGCGCGCAAGGTGGCCGCCGCGGCTTCATCACGGCCCTGCACCCGCCAGCCGCCCAGGGCGTGCACGCTCTGCGGCGTCAAGCCCAGGTGGGCGCACACGGGCACGCCGCGCTCCACCAGAATGCGCACGGTCTCGGTGGTCCAGCCACCGCCTTCAAGCTTGACCATCTGCGCGCCAGCCGCCATCAGGGCCACGGACGAACGCATGGCCTGCTCCGGGCCCTCCTGGTAGGCACCGAAGGGCAGGTCGCCAATCAGCCAGGCCCTGGGGTTGGTACGGGCCACACACTGAGTGTGGTACGCCATGTCCTGCAGCGTCACCGCATTCGTTGAGTTTCGGCCCTGCAGCACCATGCCCAGCGAATCACCCACCAGCATGCAGTCCACGCCGGCGTCGTCCAGCAAGGCGGCGAAGGCCGAGTCGTAACAGGTGAGCATGGCGATCTTCTCGCCGGCCTTGTGCATCTCCCGCAGCTTGTGCAGGGTCAGGGGTTTGCGGTCCATGGCTGAAGTTTAGCCACCGGGGCGCGAATGCGACAGCAGTGGGGCCTGCGCCCAAAAGTCCGCGCTCATCGCACAATCAAGGCATGACCCTGACCGAACTCCGCTACATCGTCGCTGTGGCCCGGGAAAAGCATTTCGGCCGCGCCGCCGAGGCCTGCTTCGTGTCGCAGCCGACCTTGAGCGTGGCCATCAAGAAACTTGAAGAAGAGCTGGATGTGAAGATCTTCGAGCGCGGCGGCAACGAAGTGGCGGCCACGCCGCTGGGCGAAGCCATCGTGCGTCAGGCCCAAAGCGTGATCGAACAGGCGGCGGCCATCCGGGAAATCGCCGCGCGCGGCAAGGACCCGCTGAGCGGGCCGCTGAAGCTGGGCATCATCTACACGATCGCGCCCTACCTGCTGCCGGAATTGGTCCGGCACACCATCGAGCGGGTACCTCAAATGCCTCTGGTGCTGCAGGAGAACTTCACCGTCAAGCTGCTGGAGATGCTGCGCACCGGGGAAATCGACTGTGCGGTGCTGGCCGAGCCCTTCCCCGACACGGGCTTGGCCACCGCACCGCTGTACGACGAGCCCTTCATGGTGGCCGTACCCAAGGCGCATGCCCTGGCCAAGCGCAAGAGCATCAGCAGTGAGGAGATCAAGCAGGAAACCATGCTGCTGCTGGGCACCGGCCACTGCTTCCGTGACCAGGTGCTGGAGGTGTGCCCGGAGTTCGCGCGGTTTTCGCAAGACGCCGAAGGCATCCGCAAGAGCTTTGAAGGCTCAAGCCTGGAGACCATCAAGTACATGGTGGCCTCGGGCATGGGCATCACCGTGGTGCCCCGCATGAGCGTGCCCGACGAAAAGGGTGGGCTGATCCGCTACATCCCCTTCGAGGCCCCTGTTCCCACACGGCGCGTGGTGCTGGCCTGGCGGCGCAGCTTCACCCGCTACGAGGCGATTGCCGCCCTGCGCAACGCCGTGATGGCCTGCAAGCTCACAGGCGTGAAGCGCATCAACGCCTGAGCGCGCCCAATTCGGCCTGCAGCGCGGCCACCTGGGCCTTGAGCTCATCGTTGTGGCGCTGCACTTCGCGCAGCCGGTCGCTCTTGGCCAAGAGCTGCAGCTGAACCGAATCCACCGAGTTGCGCGACACGCGGCGCAATTCGATCAGGTGGGATACCTGGCGAGACAAAGCTTGCAGGCTGTCAATCTGGTCGGCCGACAGTTCGCGCGGTTGGCGGTCAATCACACACACCGTACCCAGGGCATGGCCGCCCGCGCTGACGATGGGCGCACCCGCGTACATGCGGATGTCTGGGCTGCCCGTGACCAGCGGGTTCTGGGCGAAACGAGGGTCCTGCGTGGCGTCAGGCACCACCAGGGGTTGGTCCGGGTTCAGGATGGCATGTGCACAGAAGGCCTGGTCGCGCGGGGTTTGCGCTACCTGAAGCCCCCGCTTGGCCTTGAACCATTGACGGTCCTCATCCACAAGGGAAATCAGCGCGATGGGCGTGCCGCACACATTGGAGGCCACCCGCACGATGTCATCGAACATCTGTTCAGGCAGCGTATCCAGCACCTGCTGTGCGCGCAAGGCTGCCAGACGGGAGGCTTCATTGGCGGGCTTGAGGGCCGCCCCCGGCGCGGCGGCGGCCTGCGCAGGGGCCGCGGGCACAGGGTTGTGCGCGCTGCCGGCCGCCGGGACGGTCGAATTCGACAGGCTGGGGTCTGCGTGCATGGGTCGCCGATCGGACAGGAGTTTGCTGCTGCCGAGGCTACGCGGCTAACGAGTGTGAACCAAGATGCTTGGCGCGGCAGGACCCGCTGCGATGTGAATTAGTTGGCAGGCCCACCGCGCCGCAGAACGGGGCCGGACACGGCGGGCAGGCGCGGCGCACAGTGCTGCGGAAGTGCCTACCCCGCCTTCAGACGGCTCCCCTGGGATACACAGTCACGCCATCGGGCAGCGCAGTTTCAGGCAGGCGGCTCTCGGCCCATACATGGTGCACCGGGTTGAAGAGCGGTTGGGGACTGATGGCTTCGTGCACGACGCCCACCACCTTCGGAAACCCTTCCGTTCGGTCGATCAGCATGTCGCCACAAGCCACACAGACTTCGCGCACGGTCTTGCTGCCGGAATCGGCGGTGAAGGCCACGCTGCGGTGCGCCCCGCTGGTCTGCGTATCGCGCACCTTGAAGAAGCTGAAGTTCGAAAACGGGCGCCCCGAGACTTCGCGGCATTGCGTGCAGTGGCACACCAGCTGCAGAATGGGGGCGCTTGTGGATTCGAAGCAGAAGGCACCGCAGTGGCAATGCGCTCGCATCGTGGCAGACGTGGGCGCAGGGTTCGGAGCTGTGGTCATGGAGCACTCCTTCGCAGGTCGCTGAGTATTTCGCCAAGGGATTGAATCTCTGCCTCGTGCGGTTCGTCCCGCCACCGCTCATCCAAGGCCTCTTGGTACCACTGGCGCATGGCGGGCAGTTCCAGCAGGCGCTGCACATAGGCCTGCGCAGTCGCGGACAGTTCAGGGCTGTAGGTTAGCGCCCGAAACGCCACCGGCGCGTAGAAGGCATCAACCGCCGTGAAGGTGGAGCCTGCCAGGAAGGGGCCGCCGAAGCGCGAGAGGCCCTCACACCACAGCGCATCGATGCGGGCCCACTGCGAGGCGAGTTCCTGCGCCTGCGCGGCCGGCAGGGGGTGCAGGCGTACCCGCAGGCCGCAGCTCATCGAGCAGTAGTGCCGCACCGCCGCAAACCCCGCGTGCATCTCAGCGCTGGCCGAACGCGCCCAGGCCCTGGCGGCGTCGTCGCGTGGCCACACGGCAGGCTCGCGCTCGGCCAGGTACTCCACGATGGCCAGTGAATCCCAGACGGTGACGTTGCCATCAACCAGGCAGGGCACCTTCCCGGTGGGCGAGAAAGCGCGAAAGGCCTGCGGTGCATCGGGCCCGAAGGGCACGAGCACTTCCTCGAACGCGGTGCCCAAATGCTTCATCAGCACCCACGGTCGCAGCGACCATGACGAGTAGTTTTTGTTGGCGATGTAAAGACGCATGGTGGTCGCTCAGGAAATCTTGACGGCAGGGGTTTCGTCGGCCATGCACTCGAACCTTGCCCGCAGGCGGCCGTCGATCACCACGGACTCCAGGAACATCGCGTAGGGCCGCACCCAAGTGCCGCTGTCGTTGTACAGGGGCCGGTACAGCACCAGCGGCTCCAGCGTTTCGCTGTGGCGCACCACGCCCAACACCTCGTAGTCCAGGCCCTTGTAGTGACGCCAACGGCCCAGCGTGATGGGGGGAAGGGGTGGCAGGTTCATGCCCAAAGGTCTCCCACGCATGTGCCGTCCCGCGGCAGGTCGTCAAAGGTGTTGAGGCCGTCGAAATGATCGATCGGCAGTTTCGCGATCGGCTCGGGATCGGTCAGTCGCAGATTGACCGCGATGCGGCGGCGTCCGTCGTCCTGAACCGCCTGCGCCCGCCAGTGCGAGACGCAGCCGCAGGAACTGCAGAAGTGGAAATCGATGGCCTTTCCGCGCCGGTACGCCACGCTCGGGCCGTCCACCGTGATGTCTTCGCCTTCATGGCCATAGGCCCACAGCACGCCGTAGCGGCGGCAAACGGTGCAGTTGCAGGCCGTGGCGGAATCCGGCTGGCCCAGAAAGCGCCAGCCCACAGCGCCGCAGTGACAGCGGCCTTCAAGAGAAACAGGCACCATGGGTTCGTCCTTCAATCGTGCTTCACTTCACAGGCCGCCAGCACCTGTTCGCACCACAGGCGGCAGGCCGCTTCGTTGGGATGGAAACCATCATGCGCCAGAAAGTCCGTCGTCAAAGGAAGATCCAGATCGACCGCCTTCCAGCAACCGGGCAAGAGGGGCAGCACCTGATGCGTGACACGGTTGAGCCGCCGTGCACGAAGACCCATGTACCAGGCCAGCGGCTGGGGGAGCAGCGGAAAGTCCTGAATGCGCGGGATGGTGCTGAAGG
>CAMCTE010000108.1 GCA_945878385.1 Azohydromonas lata NBRC 102462
GCGCGGGCGGGGTACCCCGGCGGCCCAAACCGGTTTGCGGCAAGCCACTTGTGCGCGAACCATGCTGTTCCTGGATGCGGTCGGCCTCGGTCTGTGCCGTTCGGCCCTTGCGCAGTCCGTACATCGCGTCCTTGGCCGCCCGCGCGGCTGCTTGCTCGTCCACGATGGGGGCAGGGTAGTGCTGCCCCAGCACGCAGCCCGACTCGCGCTGCAGCGAGGCGTCCATGGTCCAGGGCCGGTGCAGCCAGGCCAGCGGCACCTGCGCCAATTCCGGAACCCAGCGGCGGATGAAGTCGCCCCGCGGGTCTTGGTCCAGCGCCTGCTTGGAAGGGGAATAGATGCGCAGCGTGTTGATGCCGGTGGTGCCGCTTTGCATCTGCATTTGGCTCCAGTGGATGCCAGCCTCGAAATCGGTGAACTGCCTGGCCAGATGCAGGCCCGTGGGCCGCCAGTGCAGCCAGAGGTGGTAAGACGCGAAGCTCACCAGCATGGCCCGCATGCGGAAATTCAACCAGCCCGTAGCGTTGAGGCTGCGCATGCAGGCATCCACCATGGGGTAGCCCGTGAGGCCTTCCCGCCAGGCATGCAAGCGCGCGTCCTGTGTGGCGCCCCAGGCCGGCGTGCCCGGCGCGTCATCGCCCGGGCGCAGCCCGTCGCAGGCGCGTGCAAAGGGGCGAAACTCGATGGCGGGCTCGGATTCAAGCTTCTGCATGAAGTGGCAGTGCCAGCGCAAACGCCCGGAAAACCCGCGCAAGCCCGAAGCCAGTGAACGATCGCCCTGGGACTGCGCTTCGGCGATGGCCGCCTCGGTGCGCTGGTGCACGCGGCGCAGGCTCAAGGCGCCGAAGGCCAGGTGCGCGCTGATGCGGCTGCAGCCCGACTCGGCGGTGAGTGGGCTGGAAAGCGCCCTGCGGTAGCCGCGGCCACGGCCTTGCACGAAGTCTTCCAACAACGCCAGCCCTGCGGACTCACCGGGTTCGGTGGCCTGGGTAATGGGCTCAGAATCACGCTCGGGTTCGGGTTCGGGCGCAGCGGTGGTCGCGGGCGCCCCACCCGACACCACAGCGGAGAACAAGTCCCGCACTTCGGGCAAGTCCCCCAGCTCCACGCCCACCCAGGGCGCCCATCCGGCGGGCGCAGGCTCCTGCGCCGCATTCATCCGCGCCGCCCAGCGCCCCGCCCAACCCCCGCGGCTGCGCAGGCGGCGCACCACGCCGTGCTGCGCCCACTCCTGCCACTGCACACCGTGTTCACGGCACCACGCGCCCACGGCGCGGTCCCGGTCATAGGTCCAGCCCGGCCCAGTTTCTTCATGGCTGAGCAGGTGGGCAAACCCATGCCGGGCGTGAAGTTCTTTCAACACCTGCAAGGCCGGCCCCACCCGCACCATCAAGGGCAGCCCGCGTTCGGCCAAGCGGGCGCGCAGCTCGGCCACGCATGCGCGGGCGAAGGCGTAATGGCGGAAGTGGAACTCCGGGCTTTGAAGCCACTGAGGCTCGATGATCCACACGGCCGCAGCTGCACCCTGGCAGGCCGCAGCGGACAAAGGCTGGTGATCGTGCAAGCGCAGGTCGCGCTTGAACCACACGAGGCTGCCGGTCACTTGGCCAGGCAATCGGACATGACCGACAGCAACTCCAGGGGCTCGATCGGCTTGGAGACGAACTCATCCATGCCGGCCGCCGCGCAGCGCTCGCGCTCTTCGAGGGTCACACTGGCCGACAGGGCAATCACCGGCAGCTGATGCATCCCAAGCTCCGTGCGAATGCGGCGCGCCACTTCGTCGCCGTTGATCTCGGGCATGTAGAGGTCCAGCAACACCAGGTCCACAGCGGAGTTCGCCAAAACGGTCAGGGCCTCGCTGCCACCCATGGCCGTGAGCACCTGCACGCCCGCTCGCTCCAACAGGCGTTTGACCACCGCCACATTCATGCGGTTGTCGTCCACCACCAACACGCGCCGGCCGACCAGGCCTCGCCCGGCCTCGGCCAACATCCGCGCCATGTCGGCACCGCGCTCGGGCCCCGCTGCCTCGCCCATCTGCAGTGCCGGGGCCGGCTCCGTGCTGCTGCCCAGGGCCGGGGCGGCCATCGCGCCCGAGGGTTCAACCTGCAGGGGCCACCGCAGCGTGAAGGTGCTGCCGCGCCTGGGTTCGCTGTGCAGGCTGAGGGTGCCCCCCAGGGCCTGCATGATCTGCCGGCTGATCGACAGGCCCAGGCCCGTGCCGCCATAGCGCCTGGCAATGCTGGGGTCGGCCTGGCTGAACGCCTTGAACAAGCGAGGCTGTTGCTCCTGCGTGAGCCCGATGCCGGTGTCGGCCACTTCGATGCACACCATGGCCGGCAGCGCCGGGGTAGAGGGCTCCACCCGGGCCGTCACCTCAATGGAACCCTGGTCGGTGAACTTGACGGCGTTGCCCACCAGGTTGGTCAGCACTTGCCGCAACCGCAGGCTGTCGCCCAACACCATCGGCGGCACGGAAGGCTCCACACGGGTGGCCCACTGCAAACCCTTGGCGCGGACAGGCGCGGCCATCTGTTGGCCCACCTGGTTCACCAACTGCCTCACCGAAATGGGCAATTGCTCCACCGGCAGGGCGCCGGATTCCATGCGCGAATGGTCCAGCACCGTGTTCAGCAGGTCCAGCAGCATCTGCGAAGCCTGGTTCACGAGTTGCAGGTATTCCTCCAACTGCTGCGGGTCTTCCTCCATCATGGCCAGCCGCGCTGCCCCGACTACGCTGTTGAGTGGGGTACGAATCTCATGCGCCATCGTGGCCAGGAACTGCGTCTTGGATCGCGCGGCTTCTTCGGCCTGGTCCAGCGCTTGACGCAGTTCAAGGTTCATCTCCACGATGCGCGCTTCGAGTTCCTTGCGCCGGGTGATGTCCACCACCGTGCCTCGCATGCGCAGCGGTTTGCCGGTGGCGGGGTCGCGTTCCACCACACGGCCGCGGCTGCGCACCCAAATCCAATGTCCATCGCGGTGGCGCTGCCGGAACTCGGCCTCGTACTCCGGCGTATGGCCAGCCAAATGGGCACGGATGAGTTGCCGCACCGGCTCCTGGTCTTCCTCATGCGACACCCCCACCCAGGCATCCAGATGGGGCGTCAGCTCGCCATCGCCATAGCCCAACATGCGCGCCCGGTTGCGGGCGTGGCCCATCTCGTTGGTCACCAGGTTCCAGTCCCAGAAGGTTTCACCGGCCGCTTCCATTGACTGCTCGAAGGCTTCTTGGCGCTGGGCCAGGGCCTGTTGGTCGCGCTCCAGCACCACGCGCGCGCGGCGCGATTCCAGCAAGCGGGCCGCCTGATTGCGAACCAATTCGAGGCCCCGCAGTTCGCTGTCGCTCAGCGCATGCGGCGTGGGTCCGATCACGCAAAGTGAACCCAGCACACAACCGTCAGCATCCATCAAGGGTAGGCCCGCATAGAAGCGGAAATCGAGTGCGCCGGACGCGCTCGCTACCCACTCGGCCGTGCGCGGGTCCTCCTGGGCATCGGTCACCAGCAGGTTCTGCGGTTCCTGCGCCATCCGCGCGCAGAGGGTGGCCGCACGGGGCCACGCCAGCAGTTTCGACACCTCGTTGCCAGCGGGAAAGCACCCCAGGCTCCACACCGTCTCCGAGTCGATGATGTTGACGAAAGCGGCCGACGCGCCGCACAAGTGGGCCGCCAATGCCGCCAGTTCGTCATATTCGGGCAGGGGGCTGCCTGGGTTCAAGTCATGGTCACGCAGGCGGCTCAGCCGCTCTTGTTCCGTCTTTTCGGGGGCGGCAGCAGCGTGAGGCTTCGGTTGCTGCATACCACCACCCCAAGCCTCAGGCCACGGTGGCCAAGGCCTGCGCCACACGGCCGACATTGGCCTGCGTCAAGCCGGCCACGCACAGGCGGCCCGAACGGATCAAATACACCGCATGCTGTTCCCGCAGGATGTCCACCTGCGCCGCGCTCAGCCCGGTGTAGCTGAACATGCCGCGCTGACTGAGCAGGAAGCCCCAATCACGGTCAGGCCGAAGGGCACAGACCTGGGCGTGCAGGGCCTGGCGCACCTGCACCATGCGCACGCGCATCTGGGCGAGTTCGCCTTCCCACAGCGCGCGCAGATCGGTGTCGCCCAGCACATGCGCCACGATGCGCGCTGCATGAATGGCCGGGCTGGAATAGATGCGGCGAACCGTGTAGCGCAACTGCCCCATCACCAGGTCGGCCTCAGCCTTGCTGGCACAGACGGCCGACAGCGCACCACAGCGCTCGCCATAGACGCTCATGCTCTTGGAAAACGAATTCGCCACGAAGAACGTCAGTCCCGAGGCCGCCAATGCCCGCACCGAATGGGCATCTTCGGCGATGCCATCGCCAAAGCCTTGGTAGGCCAGGTCCAGATACGGCAGCAATTCACGCTCACGCAGCACCGGAATCAGGGCGTCCCACTGCGCGGGCGTGAGGTCCACCCCCGTGGGGTTGTGGCAGCAGGCGTGCAGCAGCACGATGCTGCGCGCAGGCAAGCCTTTCAGGCAGGCCAGCATGTCCTCAAAACGCAGTCCGCCGGTGGCAGCGTCGTAGTAGGGATAGGCGTTCACCGTGAAGCCACTGCCCTCGAACATCGAGCGGTGGTTGTCCCAGGTGGGGTCGCTGACCCACACCGCGCTTTCGGGCAGCCAGGTGCGCAGGAAATCCGCCCCCACCTTCAGCCCGCCGGAAGAACCGACCGTTTGGATGGTGGCCACGCGCCCTTCGGCCAGCGCCGGGTGCTGCGCGCCCAACAGCAACTGCGCCACCTGGGTGCGACAGGCCGCCTCGCCCTCCATGGGCAGGTAGGGCTTGGCGCCGCCCTCGGCCAGAATGCGCTTTTCGGCTTCCTGCACGCACTGCAGCACCGGCAGGCGCTCCTGTTCATCGAAGTAGATGCCGATGGACAGGTTCACCTTGTTCGGCCGGGTATCGCGGTTGAAGGCGTCGACCAGGGCGAAGATGGGGTCGCCCGCGTAGGGGGTGATGTGTTCGAACATGGTTCAGCCCAAGGCGGCTTCGATGTCGGCCGCCAGCTTGACCGGTGCGTCCTGCGGCGCATAGCGGCGGACCACGCGGCCGTCACGCCCCACCAGGAACTTCGTGAAGTTCCACTTGATGCCCTCGGAGCCCAACAACCCCGGGGCCTCGTGCTTGAGCCACTGAAAAAGCGGATGGGCGTTGGCTCCGTTGACATCCACCTTGGCCATCATCGGGAAGGTGACGCCGTAGTTCACTTGGCAGAAGGAGGCGATGTCGGCGTTGCCTTTCGGGTCTTGCCCCCCGAATTGATTGCAGGGGAACCCAACCACCATCAGGCCGCGGTCGCCGTAGCGCTTCCACAGGTCTTCCAGCCCGCCGAACTGCGGGGTGAAGCCGCAAGCACTGGCGGTGTTGACCACCAACACCACGCGGCCCTGGAAATCGGCCAGTGCCACCGCCTTGCCGGTGATGTCGATGGCCTCAAAATCGCTCAGGGTCTTGCTCATGGCCTGATCGTAAATCAGTCCCACGCCGCCAGCCAAGCCGAGGCCAATATGCAGGCACCACCCAGCAGCAAAGCCGGCCCCAATGTGCCCGCCCCCAGGGCTGCGGCAGACGCAGAAGCGAACAGCACTTCGGTGAGCATGATCACCGCCGTGCGGTGGGCCGGCAAGCGCGAAGCCCCATACTGAAGGCACAAATTGGCTACCAAAAACGCAGCCGAAAGTGCCAAGGCCCAAGGCCACCACTGCCCGGCAGCCGTCCACACGGGCGCCGGCACCGACCCGGCTTGCTGCAGGGCCAGCCCCACCACACCCGCCACCAAAGCCCCGCCGATGAACATGGCTGCAGCCCGCGCAGCCTCGCTGCGGTCCTGTTCGCGGCGCACCATGATGTTGTTCAAGGCAAAGGAAAACCCACCGATGATGGCCAGCGCATCAGCCAGGCTGAAGGCAGCACCCAGCGCAGCGGCGCCACCTTCGGGCCACAACACGATGACTGCACCGGCCAGGCCCAGGGCCACCCGCAGCAGGGCCCGTGGCGTGATGGCCTCGTTCAGCAACACCCGTGCCAGCAGCACCGCCCACAGGGGCATCAGGTAGAACAGCAGCACCACCCGCACCACATCCCCGATGCTGACGGCCCAATTGAAGGCGGCGTTGGTGGTGCCCGCTGCGGCAATCAACACCCACAGGGCGCTGGGGCGCAGCAGTTCAGCAATGCTGCGCGGGCGCACCGCCAGTAGCAGCAGCGAGATGGCCGCATACACCAGAGTGGTGGCCCACAACGGGTGCAGGCCCTGTTCGTCGAGATGGCGAAACGGCCACCACGACAAACCCCACACCAGCGCGTTGACGACTAGGGCTGCAGTTGCGAGGCCTTGCGCCGGCGCCACCAGATCACCCCTCCCACGAGGGCACCGATGCCCAGCAGCACGAAGATGCCCACCTGGAATTGGCGCAGCACGCCGAACATCCAGTCCCGGTTCAGGGCCCCGAAGTAGCCCAGGTATACCCAGATCGGCACACTGATGGCCGCGGCAAAACCGTCCATCATCAGCCAAGTGGTGAACGGCACGCGGCGCGACATGCCCGCGCTGAAGAACACGGGGGTGCGCAGGCCCGGCAGGAAGCGGGCCACGAACATCACCCACTTGCCGTACTTCTGAAACAGTTGTGCCGCCTTTTCAAAGCGCTCGGGCGTGAGCACCTTGCGAAACCCCGGCAGGGTCTGGATGCGCTGGCCGTAGACGCGGCCCATGGTGAAGATCAGGCCGTCGCCCACCAGCACCCCGGCCATGCCCACTGCGAACATCACATGCGGGTCGGCATAGCCCAGGCCGGCGATCACGCCGCCGGTCACCAAGGTCACATCCTCGGGCACCGGCACGCCGAAGCCGCAGATCAGCAGCATCACGAACACAGCCAAATAGCCGTATTCGGTGAAGATGGGCATCAGGAAATCGAAAACTTCCATGCGAGTGCGCAACAAGTCAGTGGATAGAGCCGCCGGACAGCCTGAAAGGCCACCCACGCCTTGCGCGCCGGCCCGGGCCGGTTTATAGCACCCAGACCGCCCGAAGCACCCCAGGCGCCCAAGCAAGACCCGACACGCCGTAGGACTGTGGGCCCCACAGTCGGTACGATCACGGCCATGCCCCGCCCCATTCAGGCCCTGATCCACACCGAAGCGCTTGCCCACAACCTGGGCGTGGCCTGCGCCCGCACACCCGATTCCCGGGTCTGGGCCGTGGTCAAGGCCAACGCCTACGGGCATGGCCTGGAGCGCGCCTTCGAAGGGCTGCGCCGCGCGGACGGCTTCGCCCTGTTGGACCTGGACGAAGCCCAGCGCCTGCGCGCGCTCGATTGGCGCGGGCCCATCCTGCTGCTCGAAGGCTGTTTTGACCCGCGCGACCTGGAACTGTGCTCTCGGCTGGGGCTTTGGCATGTGGTGCACACCGCCGAGCAGATCGACTGGCTGGCCGCCCACAAGACCAATGTGCCGCACCGGGTGTTCCTGAAGATGAACAGCGGCATGAACCGGTTGGGCTTCCCGGAGGCCGCCCTGCGCAGCGCCTGGGCGCGGCTCAATGCCCTGCCGCAGGTTGATGAAATCTCGCTGATGACGCACTTCTCAGACGCCGACGGCCCGCGCGGCATCGTGCACCAGGTGCAGGCCTTCGCCCGCGCCAGTGCCGACCTGCCGGGCGAACGCAGCCTGGCCAACAGCGCGGCCGTACTGCGCCACGCGGCCGATGCCGGGCTGGGTTCAGCCGTGGCTGCCGATTGGGTTCGTGCGGGCATCATGCTGTACGGCAGCGCCCCCGATGCACCCGGCGGCTCCATCCATTCATGGGGCCTGAAGCCCACCATGACCCTGAAGAGCCGCCTGATCGGCGTGCAGCACCTGCAGCCCGGCGACACCGTGGGCTACGGCAGCACCTACACCGCGGCGCAATCCACGCGCATCGGCATCGTGGCCTGCGGCTATGCAGACGGCTACCCGCGTCATGCGCCCATCGGCACCCCGGTGCTCGTTGACGGCGCGCGCTGTTCCCTTGTGGGCCGCGTGAGCATGGACATGATCACGGTGGACCTCACGCCGGCGCCCCAGGCCGGCTTTGGCAGCGAAGTCACGCTATGGGGATGCGGGCCACGCAGCGCGGTGCTGCCCATTGACGAAGTGGCTCAGGCCGCCGGCACCATCGGCTATGAACTGATGTGCGCGCTGGCCCCGCGCGTTCCCGTGGCGGTGGACGGCTGAAGCACACGCGCGCCATGCCTGCCATCGCCTATCACCTCAACCCGCAGGAACTGGGTTTCAGCGCCATCCGCGCGCAAGGCGCGGGTGGTCAGAATGTGAACAAAGTGAGCAACGCGGTCATGCTGCGCTTTGATGTGCGGGCGTCTTCCCTGCCCGATGCGCTCAAGGCGCGTGTGCTGGCACTCGGCGACCAACGCATTTCCCGCGAAGGCGTGGTGGTCATCAAGGCGCAGGAACACCGCAGCCTGCCGATGAACCGCGATGCCGCCGTTCAGCGGCTGCTCGAACTGCTGGACCAGGCCGCCCACATCCCCGCCACGCGCCGCGCGACGCGGCCCACGCGCGGCTCGGTGGAGCGCCGCCTGCAATCCAAGGCACGGGACGCCAAGGTGAAGGTACTTAGGCGAGGCACCCCCATCTGAGCCGCCCTTCCAGGCTCATTACCTGAGCCCGGCTCATGCCATCATCGGCTGATGGCCAAAGACAAAACTCTCTACACCTGCAGCGACTGCGGCGGCACCACGCCCAAGTGGCTGGGCCAGTGCCCCAGTTGCCAGGCCTGGAACACCCTCACCGAAACCGCCGCCCCGTCCGCCGGCGCCAGCAAGAACCGCTTCGAAGCCCTGGCCCGCAGCGCACCCGTCACGCGGCTGGCCGATATCGAAGCGCAGGATGT